>CAZPEJ010000414.1:0-5000 GCA_964585465.1 uncultured Ardenticatenaceae bacterium | reverse complement strand
TTCCCACCCAGGAACATGGTGCGACAGCCGCACTGTACCGCTTTCAAACGTCACCGGGCCGCCAAAACTCACACCCACCGCCGCTGGCACACGCCCGGCTAGCAGCTCTCGCCCCAATTGCAACATGCCACGCACGTCCGTTTCGGCCGTTGCCCCCGGCGGAGACCACACCCGGCCGTGTGCCAGCCAACGAGGTGAAGGAGAATGAAAAACGGCCGTTTCGACCAAAACGGCCGATAACTTTGTTCCACCAAAATCCAGAGCCAATATCAACTGAGTCATCACAATCACCAACTGTTTTTCAAATGACAAAATTCATTTTTCAATTTTCAAAATTCATTTTTCATTTTCCACAATTCACACAAACCACCCAGAAAACAAATTTTTCACCTGTAGAAACCCTCTCATTTGCCAGGTCACAACTGATAATTCCAGAGAAACAAAATCATAACAACTTCAAATTGACACTTTCCCATTTTCAATTCTCTATTTTCCATTTTCAATTTTCACTTATCACAATTCACCACAAAGGACACAAAAAGTACAAAAAAAGAGAAACCCTGTCGAAATTCCCCTTTTCCATTCGTCGTATTTGTAGAAATTCAAAATAAAAGGAGAATGGTTATTTTATGCGTTACGTTTTATTTATTTACACCGATGAAGCCATAGAAGCCCGCCGCACCCCGGCCGAAAACGAAGCCGTGATGGGTGAGTATTATGCCTTTACCAAAGAAGTGCAACAGCGACAGGTTTATGTCGGTGGTGAGCCATTACAACCCACCACCACCGCTACCACTGTGCGCGTGCGAGACGGTAAAATTATGCCCACCGATGGCCCTTATGTCGAAACCAAAGAGCAGTTGGGCGGTTTTTACATTCTCAATTGCAAAGACCTGGATGAAGTTATCGAACTGGCTGCCAAAATCCCCGGAGCCAAAGAAGGAGCCATTGAAATACGGCCGATTATGGAGATGGAGTAGTTTCAAGTTTCAAGTTTCAGGTTTCAGGTCTCCAGATTTGCCCTGAATACCTCGACAAACTCAACACAAACGATGGAGGAATCTAATGCGTTACATGATGTTAATTTATGGTAGTGAAGCAGAAGGAGCTAATATCACCCCAGAACAGTGGCAGACCGTGATGGAAGCCCACAACGCCTTTAGTGGCGAAGCACAAAAACGGGGCATCTTGTTGGGGGGCGAAGCCTTACACCCCACCCACATGGCAAAAACCCTGCGCTCTCGTGGCAGCGAATGGGTTGTCACCGACGGCCCCTTTGCCGAAACCAAAGAGCAACTGGGTGGTTATTACGCCTTCAAAACGGATGATGTAAACGAAATTTTAGAATTGGCAAAAATGCTTCCGCTGGGAGAAAATGATTCCATTGAAGTTCGGCCAATTATGGAATTTGAATAATTGTGACTGATGAATCAAAATGGTGAATTGTGAACCCGGTCATTCACAATTCACCATTTACCATTCACCATTCATAATTGAATATGACCAACGTCCAGGTTGTTATTGAAAACACCTTTCGCCAGGAATACGGCCGTGTTTTAGCCACCCTCATCACCCATTTTGGGGATTTCACCCTGGCAGAAGATGCCCTACAAGATGCCCTCCTCACTGCTTTGGAGCGATGGCCCAGAGAGGGTGAGCCGCGCAACCCTGCCGCCTGGCTCACCACCGCCGCCAAAAACAAAGCCATTGACCGCCTGCGCCGCGAGGAAACCTTTAACCGTAAACAAGAAGCGTTACTAGCTCAGGTCGCAAATGAGCCAGACGACGACGAAGAAATGAACACCGTTCCCGACGAACGCTTAAAATTGATTTTCACCTGTTGCCACCCGGCCCTGGCAACCGAGGCCCAGGTAGCCCTGACGCTACGCACCTTAGGCGGTTTGACAACGGCCGAAATTGCCAACGCCTTCCTCGTCTCCGAAATCACCATGTCACAACGCATCGTCCGCGCCAAACGCAAAATCATGGACGCAGGCATCCCCTATCGTGTTCCCCCACTTCACCTGCTGGACGAACGAATGCAAGCCGTCCTGGCCGTGCTTTATCTCATCTTTAACGAAGGGTACAACGCCTCCTCCGGCGAAGCTCTCATTCGCCAGGAGTTATGCCTGGAGGCCATCCGCCTCTGCACCGCCCTCACCGAACTGATAGAGGAAGAAGTCACCCTGCCACCCAACGCCGAAGCGTTGGGATTGCTGGCTCTCATGCGCCTGCACCACGCCCGCCGCCACGCCCGTGTGGGAAAAGATGGTGAACTCGTGCTGTTGGAAGAGCAAAATCGGGAACTGTGGGACACGGTAGAAATTACCACCGGGTTAACCCTGTTGCAACGGGCGTTAACCATGCGTCGCCCCGGCCCCTACCAGATTCAAGCGGCCATCGCCGCCCTACACGCCCAGGCAGTCACCCCGGCCGATACCGATTGGTTAGAAATCTCCCTGTTATATGGCGAACTGCTCCACTATCACCCTTCACCCGTTGTACAACTCAACCATGCGGTAGCGGTGGCAATGGCAAACGGGCCACTCCATGGATTAGCCTTGTTGGATCAGTTGGCAAAAACGGGCGAGTTAAACCATTACTACCTTTTTCATGCCGCCCGTGCCGACCTGTTACGCCGTGCTGGCTGGCTGGAAGAAGCAGTTCAGGCGTATCAGCAAGCGTTACAGCTTACCTACAACCAGGTGGAGCAGGCGTTTTTGCAAAAAAGGTTAGCTCAGTTGTACCCCCCGGCCGCAAACGTTACAATGTAGCCATGCAAATCAACCTCTATGACCTGAGCCGTGAAGGATTGGTGCAACTTCTGGGTGAATGGGGGTACTCCCCGTTTCATGCAGAGCGTGTCTGGGAAGCCCTTTATCGGCAACAAATCAACACCCTGGCTGACCTGGGCGACCTGCGCCCCGATTTACAACAACGATTGGCAGCCGAGACCACCTTATCCATTCCGGCGACACAACAGATGATTGAAAGCCAGGATGGTTACACCCGTAAATTTTTGCTACAACTGGCCGATGGACAGACGGTGGAAACGGTGTTGATGCGTTTTAAGGGGCGAGCGACGGTTTGCATCAGCACGCAGGTGGGGTGTGCCATGGGGTGTGTTTTTTGCGCCACAGGTCAAATGGGGTTTCTGCGCCATTTGACGGCCGGGGAGATTGTGGCCCAGGTGTTGCATGTGACCCGATTGTTGAAACAGCAGGGGGAAACCTTACGAAATATCGTGCTGATGGGCATGGGGGAACCGCTGCACAATTATGAGGCTACCATGACGGCCGTTTCCATCCTGCTTGACCACAAAGGGTTAGCCATCGCCCCCCGTTTTATCACCCTCAGCACAGTGGGCATTGTGCCGGGCATCCGCCGCCTGGCAGACGAAAAACGGCCGATTCGCCTGGCGGTTAGTTTGCACGGGGCTACCGACGAGGAACGGCAAACCCTGGTGCCCCCTGCCAGACGATGGCCGTTGCAAGAACTCATGGCTGCCTGCCGTTACTACATGGAAAAACGGCGACAACGCATCTTTTTTGAGTGGACATTGATTGAAGGCAAAAATGACACCAGCGAACAGGCGCACCAGTTGGGCAAACTGCTGCAAGGGCTGAGTGCCCATGTCAACCTGATTCCCTTAAATCCAACAGTGGGGTATGACGGACGGCCAACGCGGGGAACGGCCGTTTTACAGTTCCAACACATCTTAACGGAATACGGTTTACCCAGCACCGTGCGCCAACGACGTGGCATTGACATTGACGCGGGCTGTGGTCAGTTGCGGGCGGCTCAAACCCGGCCGTAAATCAAGGCCGTGTCACCTTCACATTATCAAACGCCACTTGCAATCCCGGACGGCCGAATGTGCCAGCATCCAGAGCAATAGCCCCTGCGCCATAGGTGGCATCAGTCACTTGCTGCAATAAGGTTCCATTGACATAAAACGTCAAAACCTGACCAACCGCTACCACTTTTAACTGGTTGACACTGTTAAGTCCCTGGTTAATGGCCGGGGTGGAAACCCAATCGGGTAGTAGTTGTGTCCAGGTGTTATCGGCGTTGTGCCGTTCTATCATGTACAAACCATTTCCAGTAATCTCAAAACGGTAAAACTGGGTAGGGTCTTGCACCCGAAACAGCACCCCAAAACTGCTTTCTGCATCCCCGGCCACCTGGCTGGCATCTACTTCTAACACAAAATCGGCAAAGGTGGGGGTTTGTAAGGTGGAAAACTGCACCAGGTTAGGGGCATCAATGGCAATGAGAAGTTGTTCGTTGAGAACGGCCGTTCGTGCCAGCGCATCCCCCTCCACCAACCAGTTCCCCATCTCCCCGGCCGCAAACTCATCTTGAAACAACAGATCACTATCGCTAGACTCGCCACAAGCCACTAACGCCCAAAACAGGCACAACACGCCATAAACAGACAAACGAAACCGTGAGAAACGTATCATCTTACTGACCAATGGGGGCCAGCGGCGCAACCACCCTGATGTCATCGAACTGGACAACGGCCGTTCCGGGCTGAAACGTACTCAACGCCACCCCCACATCACCCGTTACAAAAGTTGGGTCGGTCACAGCTGCCAGGGGCAGGCCATTCACCGACAGACTCAACTCACTCCCAATACAACTGGCCTGAATTAAATTCGTGGCTACCCCCTGGTTAATCAAATCAGAAAAATGATACTGACCCTCACCCGTCAAATAGTTAATCTGCTGGCTGCCACTCTGATATTTCCCAATGGCATAATACCCATCTCCACTGATAAGGAATACATAAAAATTGGCTTCATTTTGGTAACGGCAAATCACCCCATACGCATTATCATTTGGCCCGCTGGTTTGCCGCGCCTGCACCGTCAGAGTAACATCGTCAAAATTTTTGCCGGGGTTTGTCCACCAGATTTGCCCAGGCTGGCTGGTGGTAATTTGCAAAAAACCCTCGGTAATATCCACCACTGCCCCACCCCGGTTATATAATACCC
>CAZPEJ010000413.1:0-5007 GCA_964585465.1 uncultured Ardenticatenaceae bacterium | reverse complement strand
ATCGAGGTCGGGTTATATGAAACAGCATACGAACCCGCCAGCGGTCGGCGGCTGCACATCTCCGATGTTAACGGCAGTTTGATAGGAGACAGATACATCTTGGGTACAGTGGAAGTAAAATAGACAGTATTGGAATTAACTTCATGCCGCGCAGAGGCGTGGAGACGCAGAACGGGAAAACCCTCCGCACCTCTGCGCGAGAAATCTTACTTCCAATAAACTTTAATAATTGTTTAGGCACCTGGAGGTTCATGGAGGACAAAACATGCAAGATCAAAAAATCGGCTCTACGCCGATTTTTCTCCAATCAAATGGTAAATCTGTTCCAGGGCTTGCCGCCCTTTCACCTGGGTGGGGGGTAATACTTCCACCTCCACCCAATCTTGCACATGTTTGTACGCATCGTGGCTAATGATAATTTGCCCTGGTTTGGCAATCTCCTGCAACCGTTTCGCTAGATTCACCGCATCCCCAATGGCAGAATAATCCTTCCGCAGGCTACTACCCACATTTCCCACCACGGCTTCCCCCGTGTGAATGCCAATACCAAAATGCAAACGGCGGTCGCCTGTTAATTCAGTGTGGTACGTGATCAGCCGTTTTTGAATCATTAAAGCAGTGCGGACAGCCCGCCCCACATGATCCCACATAGGGTAATTTTGCGGGTTCAAGGGTGTGTTGTAGAGGGCCATCACTGCATCCCCCATAAACTTGTCGGTCATCCCCTGGTGATAGGTAATCGCATACACCGCCTCGGTAAAATACCCATTGATAATTTGGATTAGCTTTTCAGGGTCGAGGTTTTCACTAAAGGTGCTAAAACCGCGCACGTCGGCAAATAAAACGGAGAGAATGCGGCGTTGCGGCCGTTGGGCTGCATCCAAGTCACGCACCTGATCCACCAGTTCAGGCGGCAGATAGCGGCGCACACTTTCCATACGTTTTTTTTCCGAAACATCATCCAACACCATCGCTACCCCCAACGTGTCTTGTTGAATATCGCGCAATGGGGATAAGGTCAGGTTCAGCGTGGTGATGCCGGGCCGGTGACGCACCACAATGTCTACTTCGGTGTTGTGAGTGCCACCGTTCGCTTTTACTCGTTCAACCAGGGGTTCAATCGGTAGTCCCATGGAGGTGAGGGTGTTGTGGTACACCTCGCGCATCATCGAGTTGGCTGGTACATCCAAAATGCGTTCGGCCGCCCGGTTGTAGAGGGAAATGCGGTCGTTTTCGTCAATGGTAATTACACCACTGGTGATAGACTCAAAGACGTTGTTCATCAAGTCGCGCATTTCTGTAATTTCCATCAGGTGGTTGCGAATCTGGCGGAATAGACGGGCATTTTCGATGGCAACGGCCGCCTGGTTGGCAAAAGCCGCCAGCATGTCCCGGTCTGTGTCGCCAAAAATACCAGAGGCGACCCGATTATCTGCATAAATTACCCCAATGGCTGTGTCTTTGATCTTGAGGGGAACGCAGAGAATGGAACGCAGGTTGTAGCTGATAATACTTTCCTGGGCAGCAAACCGGGGGTCAGATTGGGCGTTCATGGTGACGACTGGCTCACCCGTTTCGGCCACACTGCGAACAATACTGCGGCTAATTTCAAAGGAGGCGGATTTTTCGATGGTTTCCGTGTCTAGTTTACGAGCCACACGGACTTCCAGTTGTCCATTTTCCTCGTTTCGCAGCAGCAGCAGGGCGCGTTCTGCTTTGGTCAGGCTGATGATGGCATCCATGACAAATCCCAGCACTTGATCCAGGTCGAGTGAGGAGTTAACGGCCGCTCCCACTTGTTGCAGGGCTTTTAATTGTTCATGCTCTTTTTCCTGGGCCTGGAAACGGCGTTCCAGGTCTTCCACATTACGCCGCAAGTGGATAAACAAACGCGCCATATCTTCTGCGGTTTGCCCGGTTGTTGGTGATGACAGCGCAGAACGGTTTGTGATCAGGGTTTGCTGCTGATTTACAGCCCCGCCGAGTTCATCAATTAACTGACGCAGCAGTTTCAGGTTGCCTCTAATTTGGGTGGTGGATGGGTCGTTCAACAGCGTTTCCTTTTGCCAAAGATAATCCAAAATGCCAGCTTAGATTATACCGATAAGTTGGCAAATAGGAAACTGGGGGATGGGGATTTAACGTCTCTTTTTCTTTTTCTGTCGCTCTTGCAGGGTGTGGAGAATGCTTTGGCGCAGGAGAAGCGGCCGTAACTGGGACCACTCGTTGATGGGGTTAAAGTTGCTATCGGGGCTTTGTGCCGGGCTAAACTGTTTGAGGACAAATTGTTGCGTGAGGTTTCGGATGGAGTTTTTGCCTTCGGGAACGGCCGTTGTTAATAAATCTGCCCGTTCGTATGGGGTATGAACCGGACGGAAACCAATGCCCAACCAGCGCGCCCAACCGGCTAAACGGCCGTAACTGCGCTCCACATCCCCTTCCACCCGTTTATTCAACTCATTGGCCCCATACAACGCCCCACCGGCCACCGCCAAAATCAGTACCGCCCCTAAAACCTGCCAGATGGGGAAATTAGCCCAAAAACTGCCACCGGCAGCACCGTTTTCAGTAAACTCCTCTGGGGCATCCCCCCCGCGCTCCACATCATCTAACGGGTCTTCACCCAGCAACGCATCCCGGTCTACCGGCGGCGGGTCAAAAAACAGCGAACTGGAAGCTGCCCCTTCATCACTCGTTTCAGGGCGGGCTACCACTGGCAAAGAAGCAGTCGGCTCAAATTGAATCCAGCCATAGTCGGGGAAATACACCTCCACCCAGGTGTGGGCGTTACTGGCCCGCACACGGTAGGATTGGCTGGCTTCATCAAACTGCCCTTGAGCATACCCGCTGACAATGCGGGCCGGAATACCCACTGAACGTAACATCAAGGTCATGGCCCCGGCGTAATAGTTGCAATACCCTTCCTGGCTGACAAACAGGACGTAATGAATGGGGTCTACCCCGTCGGGCGGGGCCTGAATCTGGTCGTTATAGCGGATTGTTTCGCGTAAATATCCTTGAATGGCAAGGGCTTTGTCATACGAGTTGTTGTAGGAATCTGTTAGTTCAGCCGCCAGGTTTCGCAGGTCGGGGGTGACGTTGTCTGCCAGTTGCAGGTAACGTTCCGATACCCAGGTGGGATATACGGTGGATGTTTCCCGCAGGCTTTGGGCATCAGCCACTGAGACATTGGAAACGACGAGATAGCGGTCACCAGGGCGTAACACAAAACGGGAGCGAACGGCCGTTATCAAATCATCCCCACGTTCACTTTTCGCCAGCGTAATAAACATCTGCCTGTCTGAGCCAATCACCTCTGGCGCACCATACAACAAAGCTGAGTTAGGCAAATAGTTGATCACCGTTTGGGTAATGACCTGGCGGGCACTGGCAAAGGGGGGATTCAATACCCCATCGTCGGGGAAACGCAAAACCACATCGTCCTCTTCCGCCACATGCCAGCCCCTATCATCATACGCCTGCCACACCACCGCCTGCCAGTAAGGATTCGACAACTGGCGCGGCACCAACACGTCCATCACCACCGTATCACCCACCGTGCGCGGCCCACCCATCACCAATGTATCCTGGTATGGGTCACTGGTGGGGGCACCATAAGCGCGTAGAGCCGCAAAAAGGCGCGTCCAATTATCCTGAAACTCTCGCCAGGGGCCTTTAGTGCCGCTGAGGGCATCATTCACCGCCGCATTAGCCGACAGTGTGGGCATACTCCAGGAGATGAGCAAGGCGGCCACTGCCGCCAGGAAGCCGGCTTGCATAAAGCTGAAACGAATCCCACGCTCATACCGAACGGCCGATTGTCGCCAGCTAACTTCCTGAGCCACCAAATGAGTCCGCGCCACATACACCAGTGCCAAAATAATATACGCTGCCAGATAAAGGGGCAGGGGCACCGGGCCCGCGTAGTAGTAAACCACACTTAACAGCACCACCCCGGCTGGCACAGAAGCCCGCCAGACATGGGGGTGGCGAAAGGTGTACCAGGAGGCGGTATACCCCAATAACCAAAAAATCGCCGAGGTCTGAATGACAAAAATTAACCCATCTCGACTGGTGCCACCTCCAAACGCCTTTCGCAGCCACTCCACCTGGCGAACCAACATGTCCAAAACACGTTCACGCCAGGTCATCTGTTCGGGAAAACTGACCCCAATGACATAGAAGATGACAAAAAGGCCATAGGTCAGGGAAATCAAGTGGGCGGTATTAGGAGAAAAACGGCTTTTGGCGAGGAATAAACCGGCAAAAACAGCAAAACTGGCAACAATAGGCAAAATGTGTAAACCTTCGGTTAAATCTGCCTGCATAATCGCAAAACTGGAGAGCAGAATCATGGCCCAGACCAATAACAGGGTTGACCAGCCTTCGTCCATTCTTAGATGTTTTTGCATGGTTTACACCTCTTGGGGTTTATGGTTTTACAGGGTAACAATTTCCAGGATTGTTACCATTTGAGTCTGATTATAACTAGATGTCACCTAAATGCCACCAAATTTTTAGACGATTCACCTGCGTTTAATCTACCGACGGCCGTTTTGTCGGACGACGTGGGGGTGATGTGGTAGTCGGGTGGTTGGCGCGCCGTTTCCACAGCCCAAATAAAACGGCCGTTACCACCCCGCCCAGACCCAACAACCCAACCCACAGCCAGGTGGTGTCGAGGGCAGGCAAAATATCCATTTCAAAACTAGCCTGCCCCTCTCCCTGGCTGCCTGTGACTCCAATGTCAATCCGGTAACGGCCGCTTTGGGTGATGGGAAAATCGGCCGTTTCGTATAACAGCTTACTTACCGATTGTTCAATCGTTGCCGGGCGGGACTGGGAGGTGGTTGGTGGCTGCAAAGCGGTGACAGTGACCTCAATCTGGGCATCCAACACAATTTCGTCTGTTGCTGCGTCCGCAATTCCCACCGAAACGTGTAACGGGCTACCTGCGCGGGCGGTTGCGGGCAATGTCCAGGCTGTTACCAAATATGGCCCGGCAGG
>CAZPEJ010000412.1:0-5033 GCA_964585465.1 uncultured Ardenticatenaceae bacterium | reverse complement strand
TTATCAGCTCCCATCCGCTGCCACTAACAGAAAAGGGTACTGATGTCAAAATCGAAAGGTGTGCTTCAAGCCCAGCCTTGGATGTCATTAACTTACCAACTAATCGGCCTGGCTATGGAAATTCACAATGAATTGGGGCCGGGACATCGGGAGGTAACCTACCAAAATGCCATGGCCGCTAAATTGAAAACGGCCGATCTCGCTTTTGAAGATGAACCCTATATCCCAATTACGCTTGAAGATGGGCAGGTGGTTGGGGGTAACAGCCCCGACTTTGTCGTAGAAGAAATGATCATCATAGAATTAAAAGCATATTCCCATACCATTTCTCGTGATAGCCTGGCCCAAGTCATTGGCTATTTTGCTGCATTGCCGGGCTGTCCAGCTGCTTTGTTTTTTAATTTCGGCCGTTCCCGCCTGGAGTATCACCGTTTGTTGCCGCCCAAAAGTGTTCAGACATATCGGCGTGAAAAATGGACAGCGGATAAAAACAGATAAGCTGATGAATTATCCGTTTATCCGCTTCTATTCACTGCCTGGATTTCAAATGGCTACACCTGTAAAACAAACCTCACCAACCAGGGCAACAAGGCCGAAGCAGGGAGGGCAAAAAACGGCCGTTCGTAAAACCCCTTTGCTACCATCAAGGTACCTGGCGACTGGCTTCCACGAACTGCCCACTCATCCATCAGCCAGGGGGTGGCAAAAAACGGCCGTTTTACAACTGCAACAGCAACAAGGCAACGCCTATGTACAACGCCTGTTGACCTTCCAACACGCCCTGCCTGGCACCGTTTACCGTGACAAAGATAGTGAAAGCGCGGCACGGGACAAAATTTTGGACGAAATTAGTACCGATATGAACCCCTCGGAGGATATAAAGAAAAAAATGCGGTCAGCCATGAGAGCCTTTGCCCTGGATCAGCTACAACAGATGCAAAAGGCTGGCCTAAAATTTTGGGGTGGTCAAGGGTTGCCTCCCGAATTTGATGGCATTGTGACCATGGCAAAAGACCTGGCCTCTCCTGGTGCCTACTCCGAAATTGTGCGGGTGATACGCCTGAGTAGTCGCGCCGGCAGCGGCCATATCCGGCACGAACTGGCACACGCCTGGGATCATCTGCGAACATTGGACAAACCAAAACCCTTAAAAGGGCGCAAGGCAATAGAACAAAGTGTTACCAATCCAGGTGAGTACTGGTCAGCCAGCAAAACCAAACGGGTCACCTCCCAGCCACAGGCAGGTGGTAAACAAAAAAAGGTTAAGCTGTCGGTGACAGAGATGTTTGATTTGTACAAAGGGCGGATTCCACGCCGCGAAGTAGCCTTTGACAATCCAGAGACACGAGAAGGTCACTCTATGCGTAGCCCGCAAGAGTTTTATGCGGAGGGGTATAGTGTCTTTCATGGGCCTCACCTCACCTCACAAATGCGCCTGCGGTTATACGCCCCGGAACTGTATCACCTGCTCAAGACGGAAGCGTTAGCAAAAAAAATGGCGGTGCCTGACGAGGCAGAGCTGGACAAAACAGAAAAAGAGGCAGGGTATTAACCATCATGGCAAGCAGTAGCAGTAAGCAGACCGCACAAACAAAAACACCGCCTGTACAGCAGCCTGGGAAAACGGCCGTTTCCGAAAACGGTGTGGCCGGGCCGGAAACAATAACGGCCGTTGCCAATGCCCCGGCCACGTTTAATGGTCTGCCCAACCACCCTACCAGTCGCCCCATCCGACAAACGGCCGTTTTGCAAATGCAGCGCAAACATGGCAACGGGTATGTGAATCACCTCATCCAACGGCAGCACAGCCACACCAACGGCCACACGCCCAACCCCTTTGAGGTCTACGAACCAGAGATTGAACCAGCCGCCGAGGCAACCATTCATTTTGCCCCGACCGCCCCGCCCCCGGCCGAAAACGGCCACCACGCCACTGCAAATGGGGTTTTGCAACGCGCTACCCCTACCAACACCCCAGAAACGGCCGAAGCTGGCCCTAGTGAAGCAGAAAAAGCGGCCGCCAAAGCCAAAGCCGCCGCCGCCGAAGCCGCCGCTTCTCAGGCTCTTGGTACGGGCCAGGCAGAAGCAGATAAGTCGCAGGCCAAAAAAGAGAGTGAACGCACGATTGGTGAAACGGCGAAACAAAAGGCGGAAGCGGAAAAAGCGGCGGTTGAACCACCCAAAGAAAAAGCGGCCGGACAACTGGCGGCGAATGGGGCCGGGCCAAAATCATCTCCGGCGGCTGGTGCGGCCAACGAAGTTGCCCCTGTGGAGAAAAAGACGGAAACGGCCGAAAAAGCCCCAACTTCTGCCCAGGAAGACCCGGCCTTTGCCGGGGTGGTGAGCAATGTCAAAACCACCGCCAAACAGGAGCAGGAACACGCGCCAGCCACCAGCAAAGCGGCCGAAGCCCAGGCAGCCGCCGAATCCCCCGCCAGCGAAATTTCGGGCAAAGCGGCGGGCAACCAGGTGGGTGAAATGGAAGCCGCCCCTACCCCTGGGTTTGATGCCGCCGCCTTTAAGGCCAAATTGATGGCAAAAATCGCCGACATGGCTCCCAAAAATGCAGAGCAGGCGGATGAATTTAAGGAAGACAACAAACTGGGTGGGGTGAAAGGGGAGATGCAGGGGCAGGTAACGGCCGAAAAAGAAAAGTCGCAAACCCCTCTGGAAACAGCCACCAACAAAAGCCCGGACAGTGGTTCTGTTGAACCCAAATCAGTCACCCCGCTAGAAAATAACGACCCCGGCCCGGCCCCGGCCGATGTGGGAGCCGATGCCGCTGCCCCCAAAACCAAAACAGCCAGTGAAGTGGAAAAACCGCTGCAAACCGAAAGTCAGTCGGTAGATAACAAGATGGCTGAGGCTAATGTGACTGAGGAGCAGCTGAAAAAATCGAATGAACCGGAGTTTACCGGGGCGTTAGAGTCCAAGAAGGAGTCCCAAGATCACGCCCAGACGGCCCCGCAGGGTTATCGCCAGGATGAACAGGGGTTGATTAACAAGGCGGAGGCTGACGCAACGGCCGTTGCCCAGGATAAAACGGCCGTTATGCACGGCGAAAAAGCCGCCCTGCTCAACCAGGTAGGCAACCAACAGCAAAAAGGAAAAACGGCCGATGAACAGGCACGGGCAAAAGTTGGGGCCGATATTCAAGCCATTTACGACGAAACCAAAACCAAAGTAGAAGGCATCCTCAGCAACCTGGATAAAGAAGTAGACGACATATTTAATCCTGGGGCCGAAGCCGCCAAAAAAGCATTTGAGGATTATGTCAATAGTAAGATGGAGGCGTACAAAGAAGAGCGGTATGGCGGCTGGTTAGGATGGGCACGCTGGATAGACGACAAATTGACCGGAATGCCTGGGGAGGTAAACGTTTTTTATGAGGAAGGGCGGCAGCGGTTCATTCAACAAATGGATACCGTCATTGATGCGGTGGTTGCCAAAATTGGGGCCCGCCTCAGCGAAGCCAAAGCGGAGATTGCCAACGGTAAAAAACGGGTGCAAGACCATGTGAACAGCTTGCCAGAAAACCTGCGCTCGGTGGGAGAGCAGGCGGCCCAGGATATTCAAGGCAAATTTGACGAACTGGAACAAAGTGTAGACAGCAAACAAAACGAACTGATTGACTCGCTGGCGCAAAAATACCAGGAAAATCTGCAAGCCATAGATGCCCGCATTGAGGAGATGAAAGCGGCTAATCGGGGGCTGATAGACAAGGCGATGGATGCTATCGGCGGGGTAATTAAAACCATCCTGGAACTGAAGGACATGCTGCTTAACGTCCTGGCTCGTGCCGCCGCCGCCATCGAAAAAATCATCAGCGACCCGATTGGGTTCCTGGGGAATTTGATTTCTGGGGTCAAACTTGGGTTAGAAAACTTTGTGGCAAATATCGGCACGCATCTGAAGAAGGGGCTGATGACCTGGCTGTTTGGGGCAATGGCAGAAGCAGGTATTCAGATGCCAGAAAACTTTGACCTCAAAGGTATTCTCAGTCTGGTGATGCAGGTTTTGGGTCTCACCTGGGAAAATTTACGTGCCCGTGCCGTGAAAATCTTTGGCGAAAAAGTGGTGGCTGCTCTGGAAATCGGTTTTGAGATTTTCAAAATTGTCAAAGAGCAGGGTATTGGCGGTTTGTGGGAGTTTATTAAGGAGCAACTGAGCAACTTAAAAGAGATGGTAATTGACGGCATCAAGGAGATGGTGATTACGGAAGTCATCAAAGCCGGGGTGCAATGGGTGGTAAGCATGTTGGGCGGCCCGGCCGGGGCATTTGTCAAAGCGTGCAAGATGATTTACGACATCATCATGTGGTTTGTCAACAACGGTAGCCAGTTGATAGCCCTGGTGAATGCGGTAATTGATTCTGTCACCGCCATTGCCGATGGCAATATTTCCGGGGCAGCCAAGTTTGTGGAAGATTCGCTGGCAAAAGCGATTCCGGCCGTGATCAGTTTCCTGGCCAGCTTGCTCGGTCTGGGTGGCATCAGCCAAAAGATCAAAGGCATCATCCAAAAAATCCAGGAACCCATTAACAAGGCGATTGATTGGGTATTGAACAAGGCAAAAGCGGCCGTTAAGAAACTGGGCAGTTTGTTAGGTTTTGGCAAGGATAAAAAGTCAGCAATAAAAGAGCCGGATGATCGTACCCCCCAACAAAAAGAATCTGATGTTAATGCAGCTGTCGCTGAAGGCACTAGCAAGATGGAAGCAGATAACGCAACCCCTGAAAGTGTGCGAGATCAGCTGCCCAAAATCCAGGATCAATATAGATTAACTTCTTTGGTTTTAATCGAAGAAAACGACGGTGAATTTCACATAGAAGGAAAGGTTAATCCTAAGGGTAAAGGACCATCAAAAAGATTATCGAGAGGTAAATCGGGAAATGGGCCTTACAGTTATCTAGAAGATCCTCCAGATGTTGCTGCTGGAAAAGATTTTTCTCAGGCAAAAAAAGCGAAAATCATAGAGGAAGCAATAATAAGAGCAAAGGAGGAAACTGGTTTTGCTTATGTTATATCCGATCA
>CAZPEJ010000411.1:0-5034 GCA_964585465.1 uncultured Ardenticatenaceae bacterium | reverse complement strand
TTGTTTACAACCAGTAGTTGTAAAAGCCGCTGAATGGCAGGATGAAAAAGGAAAAGAATACTCAATGCCTTATCAGTCAGATGACGGTCGGGAAAGTCTGAAAGGGGGCAACAATGTCTATCGCGTCAATCGAGGGGGAGCATATTACAGCAGCCCAGATAGGTTGCGCTGCGCGTGCCGTTACGGGCACTACCCGTACAACTGGTACCTCGACCTCGGTTTTCGGTTGCTTGCGTCCCCATTAACACCTCTGGCCTCTGAACCCTCTGGCCTCTGATACTCTGATCTGGCGGGCGCAGCCCGCCCCTCTGAACGCTGTGGGGGGTGCAGGGGGGCTTCCCCCCTGCTGGGCCCGGCAGTTAAAACTGCACCAACTGTTGCAAAGTCGGCCTGCGCCGACTGACCTGGAGAGGTATCAAGTTGGAGAAACGGCCGAATCCCCGCCACCTTTTGGTTGCTCTTGCTGGGCTGTTTTCTGCGCGCGTTGCTGCATCACTGATACTACCGACTGGGTGAGGATGCCAATCACTCCCAACTTCTTGTCGTGAAAGCTGTGTCCCTCGATAACCAGGCGGTCTTCTGGGTTTTGCAGGGCTGGCTCTACCTTCTTCCACTGCTTTTTGGCTACATACACCAGGTACACCGAAGGCTCTTTGTCGGGCAGGGGGGGCAACCCTTTGGGCAGGGCGGGTGGCTCTTTGCCAGTGACGGTGAAGGCCACATAGGTATCTCGGTCAATCACTTTGCCGGGGCGGGCGATGAGGGTGGTTTTCATGGATTTTAGTTCTCCAGGCTGCTGTAGGCTTTGTTGCAGCAGGTGTTGGCGGTCTGGCAGGGACAGTTGGGGAACGGAAACGGCCGTTTCCCCTTTGGGTTCTGGGGGGCGATAGGGGAACAGGATATGGCGTTCTTTAGCGGAGATGTTGGTGCGGATGAGGTGGAAGAAGATGCCGCCGGGGGTGCGGCGACGGCCGTTGTTTTTGGTGAACATCCCCCCACCCTGCTCAATATCCAGGGTTTGGTGCAGATAGGTGTAGGTTATTTCTATCCCCAGGAGTTTAACGATACGGCCGATTTGCCACAGGGCTTCCTGGCTGGTTTCGCCGAGTTGGGCTGTGATGTCGGAAACGGCCGTTTGTGGGTCGGTGGGTTGTATAGTCATCCGTCTTGTAATAAACCTCATTCATTTTGTGGCGGATGCCAGCCCGCTTTCACCCAATACCGGCGCGACTCCACCAATGGGGGGCGATTTAGCTTGAGGGCAATGATCGTTGCCCGTCCAATGGGTGTAAGGCCAATGATGTATAGACTATCTTCACTCCACTGGAAATGCTCGATCCACTCTTGCCGATTGGGATGAAATAGCCGAACAGTAGCTCCTGTTTGTGAGTCTAAGGCAGCTATTCGATCTCCTTTAATGAGGTTGCAGTCCCAACAAGCCAGACAGAGATTATCAGGTTCATGGGTTCCACCTAACGCTTGAGGAATGATATGGTCGACAGTCAGTAAAACACCCATCAAACGTTGTTGACTTTGGCAATATTGACAACGGTTATGGGCCCGCGCTGCAACCACTTGAGATAGTTCGGTGGAGATGGAGCTCATACAGCAGCTGGCTCAGGGTTAAGCAGTGAATAGATGTCGTGTCCTCGTTCTTTAAGTAAAACGGCTGCTTTGGCCCGCACCAACATCACCCGGTTAAAGAAGTGGGAGAGCATGGTTGCCTCTTCTTTTTCTTCTGAAGTCAGCCCTTCCAATTGCTGCTTCTCTACCAATACTTGCATCCGTTCAGATCTCTCCATCGGCGCGGTGAGACGGGCTGCTTGCCACAGTTCTTCGTCCGAAAACAACACTAACTGAGCCAGTTCTTGTTCAATATCAACGGGGAGTATTTCCTGTTCGGGTAAAGAGGCTGTGAGGACGGCCGTTATTTCATCAGCGACCGAACGTTTCATACGCTGGGATTGCCGTTTCACCGATTGATAAACAGTTTTGGGTAAAATAATCGTCACTCGTTGTTGGCCCATAAGTATCTCCTGCCACCATTATATTGCAGATGGGGTGGAACATAACAAATATCAGTTGCTGTTTGGTTGGTTGAAGCTGGTGGGATCCGACCATGACATCTTGAATGTCATCAATTGTCGTTGGCGGGTAACTGTCACCCGCTTTTTTTTCTTGGGGTTGATTGGTATCACAAAATTCACAAGGGTAAGGGTGTTTACTCATCACTGCACCTTTATTCCACCACATAAACCGTCATGATAATTAACAAGATGCCATTGCTACGAAAACAGCAGACCACCAATTTCCTTCCTGGCTGGTTTCGCCCAGTTGGGCTGTGATGTCGGAAACGGCCGTTTGTGGGTCGGTGGGTTGGGTCATAACGGTAATTTTCCCAGGTTGAGCAGGAGAAGCAACCAAAACCATCCCCCCCTGCCTTTTTTCTGGTATCATTTCCCTGAAACAACCTACCAGGCACAAACACAGAAAAAGTTTGCCAACAGGACACACGGGAGGAAAACAGATGCCACCATTAGGCGATTACCTGGTCAACCTGACAGCCGGACTCACTGCACTTGTGGTTGAAGCGGTCTCCCGCCGTTTGAGCCAGCAAATGCAAGGCACCCCCTACGAACAAGCGGTACGCCGATGCCTGGATGCCGCAATTGTGGCCTTTATCCATCAGGCTCAAACCCAGGCCCCCACCTATAGCGACTTGTGGCAAACGGCCGATACCTTCTTCCACCGTGCCGATGTAGCCAAAGAAATAACCCGACTGCTACTGGGTCAGCCGCTAGATTTGCCAGAGATTCAATATCTTTTTAACCAGGCAGGTTATCCACAGCAGCATTTCGATTTTCCCGCCGCCCTGCAAACCTTTCATGCCGCTTTCCTGCTGCAAGCCGTCCAGGAGAGCAGTTTACAAAACACCCTCAACGCCAGCCAGATGTTACAACAAACCCAGTTGCAGGCTTCCCAGTTAGGGCTGTTGCAAGAGATTTTGGCCGTCCTAAAAAGCATCACTCTGCGGGACATCGTGGGCATCCAGGCTCACACCATCATTGCCCACAACGTAGTGAGCGGCCAACAAGAAAATTACTCCCTGCAACCCGCCACCCTGCCGCCGGCCTATGGCGAGAAACGATACCTGGAAGAGCTGATTCGCCGCTGTAACCGCCTGGATTTAACCTCCCTCTCGGATACCCAACTAGCCGACCAGCCCCCCACCCTCTCCGATGTGTTTACTACCCTGTTTCTGGCAGGCATCGGGCGCGGAGAGCAGGAAACGGTAGCTGAAGCCATTCAACCCCGGCACAACCAACCAGAGAAACGGGAGAGAATGGCCGAATCCCAGAAACGATTGCCTATTTCGGCCGTTCAGGCCATTGCCGCCATGCCCCGCCTGGTCATCTTGGGGCAGCCGGGGGGTGGCAAAAGCACCCTGGTCAACCATGTGGCCGCCCAACTAGCCAGACACCGCCTGGGACAACCCCACACCCTGGCTGACTGGCCGGAAAATAACACTCCCTTGCCCGTGTGTATCGTCTTACGCCGTTTGATTAGCTGGCTGGTCAAAGAGGGTCGCTCCGGGGATGTGGGGGATGTGTGGGATTACCTGGCGCACCTGTGCAAACGCTGGGGATGTGAAAATAGTTACCCAGCCGTTCACCAGGTTCTGATAGAGAATGGTGGGATTCTCTTTTTTGATGGCCTGGACGAAATCCGCGAAGCCGATGCCTACCGCCCTGTTCTCAAACGGCTGATTCCCGAATTTGCCGCCGCATTGCCCCACTGCCAGGTAGTTGTCACCAGTCGCCCCTATGCCTATGAAAAAGCGGCGTGGCAGTTGCCTGTGAAATCCTTCCCTGTTGTCACGTTGGCCATGTTTGCGCCAGAACAAATCCGGGCTTTTAACCGCACCTGGTATGTGCGGGTGATGGCGGCGCGTTATGATTGGGATGAAGCCCAATGCCAGCAACAGGCTGACCGCCTGACGGATACCATTTTGCGCCAGCCCCACCTGCACCGGCTGGCTACCAGCCCACTCCTGCTCACCTTGATAGCCCAGGTAGGCACACCGGGCAACAACCGGGCGGAGTTGTATCAGCAGGCGGTGAACTTGCTGCTGGCACGGTGGGAGAACCGCATTGTGCTGGATATTGAACCAGGGGATGACATCCATGAGGAAGAAGTGTTGTGGTTAGGAGTCCCCACCGGGCAACTGCGGGATGTATTGGCACAACTGGCTTACAAAGCGCATACCCAACAGGCCAAAAACCAACGGCAAGGGGAGCAGGTGGCGGAGATTAATAGCGATAGTTTGAAGCTGGCTCTGGTGGAGGAGTTTGGCACAAAGGAGAAAGCAGAACAAATCATGCTCTATATCCAACACCGTGCCGGGTTGCTGGTGGCTCAGGATAACGACATCTACACCTTTCCCCATCGTACTTTTCAGGAGTTTCTGGCCGCCTGGCATCTGGTGGCCCAATCCAATGGGGTTCAACAGTTGCGGGAAAAGGTGAAAGAAGGTGCCACCTGGTGGCGAGAGGTTTTTTTGTTGGCGGCCGGGTTGATGATTCGCACACCTGGCACCTTTCCACCGCTACTGAATGAACTGTTGCCCTTTGAACCAAACCAGCCCGCCATGCCATTGACGGCGGCTGTGGCTGGTTGGGTGAATGTGGCGGCGCAGGTGTTGGTGGAAACCAATTTTGTTTATTATGTGGCCCAAGAAGAGACCCCAGGGGCTTTTGCGGCAATCTACCACCGGGTGCGGGCGTGGCTGAAGGGGGTGATGGTGGCGGATGGGCTGCTGCCTGCCCGGGTGCGGGCGGAGGCGGGCAGCTGGCTGGCACAACTGGGAGATGACCGGCCGGGGGTGGGGGTGAACGCAGCTACAGGGCTGCCCGATATGCTCTGGGGTGGGGAAGTGCCAGCCGGAACTTACACCATTGGGGATGATGAATCCAGCTATGATGACGAAAAAAGCCGGAAAGTGACCATTAACAAACCGTACCGACTGGCGCAGTA
>CAZPEJ010000410.1:0-5034 GCA_964585465.1 uncultured Ardenticatenaceae bacterium | reverse complement strand
ATTACTGATACCCGGTGGTAACTTTTGTTCTGTCGGCCAGATGTTTTGCATGAGGGCGGGTAGGATTTGCCCTGATGCACCAGACAAAACGTAGGAGACGTATGGGGTCAGGGGGGTGGTTTGGGGGTTAATTTCTACCGTTGGAATGCCGCGCTGGATGGCTTCGAGGGGGATGGCGGCGGCGGGGTGGACAACGGCCGATGTGCCAACAACCAGTAACACGTCACAGGTGCGAGCAGCTTGAATGGCTTGATCCAGGGCATGGTGGGGCAGGTTTTCCCCAAACCAGACGACATCGGGGCGTAAACGGCCGTTACAATGGGGGCAATGGGGTGGTAAATCGGCCGTTTCTGCCCACTCTGTTACCAGCCGATGACAGGAAAAACATTTGAAACGGCCGATATTGCCGTGCAACTCAATCACCTGCTGGCTGCCCGCCCGATGATGTAACCCATCTACATTTTGTGTCACCAGCGTGAACCGGGGAACCCGATGCTCCCACGCTGCCAACGCCAAATGCCCAGGGTTGGGGACAGCTTTTGCCACCTGCTCACGCCGCCAGGCATACCACTCCCACACCAGGCGGGGATTTTGCTGGAAAGCGTGTGGTGTGGCTAACTCCTGTGGATTGTACCTGGCCCATAACCCGGTCTGTGCCTGGCGAAAAGTGGCAATGCCTGATTCGGCCGAAATACCCGCCCCTGTCAAAACCACAACCTGGCGAGCAGCTTGCAAAATTGGTACCAGCGAAGTAGGGATTAAGTTACTCTGGTACACCGTCAAAAAACTCCACTACCCCTTTCTCCAACGAATACTCTGCCCCAACCACCAACAGGCCATCTTGCTGGATCAACTGCTCCAGGATGAGCGAGCCGTGCCGCAAATGATTGGCTGCTGCGCGAATGTTGGCCCGGATGGCGTAGGGCAGTAGGGTTTCGGGGGAGGGTTTTGGGGTGGTTTCTAACAGGGTTTCTACGGCCGGGCGAATACGATCCACGATGGAACGCAAGTTGGGCGACCGATTGGCACTGGGGCGTTCTAGCTCTTCCAGCGTGGCCTGCACCGCTCCACACAGCGAATGCCCTAAAACAACGACCAGCCGGGTGCCGAACCGTTCGGCGGCAAATTCGATGCTGCCCACTTGGGAGGGAGCCACGATATTGCCTGCTACCCGAATCACAAACAAGTCCCCCAACCCCTGGTCAAAGATAATCTCGGCGGGCACACGCGAATCTGAGCAGCCGAGGATAATGGCGATGGGTTGTTGCCCGGCCATCAGTTCATCGCGCCGTGCCTGTGTGGCAAGTGTGTGATAGACGGGTGTGCCGGATGCAAATCGGCCGTTTCCTGCACGCAAACGTTGTAGTGCTTCTAGGGCTGAAATCATATCAACAATCCGATCTCGTCCCCTGAACTGTGTCCCGGACTGTTTACGGGGCAATGGGCTGTGGTTCGCCGTAAATGAAGTTATCCATCACCGCCACATCCACATCCCCCACGCCGTCATCGGGGCCGAGCGCACCGGTACCATAACGTACTTCTACCCGAAAGACAATGGCCTCCTCGAAAGCGACACCCAAAAAGGATAACCCATTATCGGCGATTGGGGTGGCAAATTTGCCCAACGAGTTGCCATCCTGGTCAAAGTATTCAAAGGCGGTGTGGTCTGTGTCCACATCGGTGTAGACGGCCCCAAACCCACGAATTAAAGCGGGTTCGTTGCTGCCGGGGATAAAAAAGGTCAGATTGACGATGTGGCTGCCAACCGGAGAAAAGAGACGCTCTTCGCTGAAGGTGTGGAAGATGTCGCTGTATTGGGGGTTGATATTACCAAAACGGGGTAATGCGCCATAAGGGTTGTCGCTGTCTGCGCTCACCATTAACCCGTCGCCAGGGGTGTTGAGGACGATGCCACGCGCACGGGGGGCTTCTGGGGCGTTAAAAAAGTCAGGGGCGTACAGGTTGGGGGCAGATTGTTCATCGGGCAGGCTGTCCCAGTTGATTTCACGGAAGCCGGTTGGCCCCTTGCTGCCCGGATCACCGCCGTTATTCACCCCTCCCAACAGTTGGCGGTACGATTCAACAACGGCCGTTATATCTCCACTACCACTAATCACTGTTGGCTGCGGGGCATTGCCTCCCGAACAAGCTGCTTGCCACACCAACAACATCAACCACAGGAAAGTCATAAAAGGTAATTTTCGGGATTTTGGCAAACGAAACATCAAAAACTCCTTGAGAGATATGGTGGAGATTAGAGATTAGAGATTGGAAAATTTCCAATCTCTAATCTCGTTTCTGCATTACGGTAAATCGGCCGCACAACGGAAACCAATATCTACGTCTGCATAGGTGTTGGGGTGCCAGTAGCGGCGGCTGGTGGTGTAGAACTCTCCATTCGTATTGCTAAAACTGCCACCACGATGCACATGTTCGGCCGGGCCATCGGCCAGATTGACCGGGTTTTCGGCCGGTGAGTTGGCATAAAAGCTGGGGTCGTACACGTCCACCACCCATTCGGTGACATTACCTGCCATGTTCAGGATGCCAAAGTAGCTGGCTCCTTCGGGATAGCTGAAAACAGGTTGAATGTCGCTGGCACTGGCGGCCGAGAGAGCCGGGTCAAAGGTGTTGCCCCAGGGCCAGGTGAAGTTTTCTGGGCCACTGGCGGCATATTCCCACTCTGCTTCGGTGGGCAAACGTCTTTCCACCCAACCACAGTAGGCCACTGCTTGATCCCAATTCACCCCCATGACCGGATAGGCGACAAATTCTGGGTTGTTGTAATAGTTGGGGTGGGTGAATGAGTTGGTGATGGCGGGTGGGGTGCAGGCACCAGCCTCAACACATTTGCTGTATTGGCCGTTGGAGATTTCGTAAACATCCATGAGGAAATCACTCAGGATCACTTCATGCTCTGGGGCCTCGTCTGCCTGGCCGGTGCTGGAACCCATCAAGAAGGGGCCGCCGGTGATGAGGCGCATATCGGCCGGGATGGGAACGGGGGTTTCGGTGGGTGGAACGGGGGTGTCGGTGGGGGCAGGAGTGTCGGTGGGCGGAACGGCCGTTTCTGTCGGCACAGGTGTTTCGGTGGGTGGGGTGGTGGCAGTGGCCTCCAAAACGGCCGCTTCCTCAGTAGCTGTTTCGGTCACACCGGCTACCTCTTCAGATGCTTCACCCGTTGGAACATAGAAGACAAAATAGGTGGCAACCCCCAGCACAACGGCGGCTGTCCAGAAACCAAAAGCGGTCCACATCCAATACCGTAAACGGCCGACGTGACGCGGCAAAATTTGGTGCCCGGCCAACAAACAGTAAACGCCAATGCCCTCACCAATGGTGCCCAACACCGCGTGAATAGTGGGGAACAGGATGAACGGCTGCCCTAAATCGTTGGGAATGCCGCCCGAAACCCCTTTGAAAGAAACAAACATGATAAAGGCAATCAAAAAGAGATTGGCAACAACGACGGAGGTGGCAATCCAGTCGTGGTACTTCCACTTATTTTGCCGTTGCACCACCACACCAACGATTAACCCCAACCAGAGGAGGATTTCCAGCACCAGTGTCAGGTCAATACGGAAGCTGGCATTGGTACCCAAAAAGCCCTCACCGCCTAACAGACCGGGGTCTGGTGGAGGGGTTGTGTCTTCGGGTGGGGCCACATCTTCGTAGGCTTCCTCAGTGGCGGCAGGGGTTTCCTGGGGTGTTTCCTCGCTGGGTTCACTGGTTGGTGCGTCTACCTGTTCATACACCACTGTGGGGGCTTCTGTGGGCGGTTCTGCTGCGGTGGGGGTGACATCAGGATAAGGTTCGGTAGTGACATCAGTGTATGGTTCGACTGTGATGTCGGTATAGGGTTCAGTGGTGACATCGGTGTAAGGTTCGGCCGTTGGCACCACCGCCGGGACTTCTGTTTCTTCATACGGGGCATATGGCTCATCCTCGTCCCCTTCTTCATAAACATCTCCCTGGTCGTCATCATCCTCACCATCGTCATCATACGGATCATCATCCCCCTGGGCTACCGGGGCAAAGTAATGTCGCCAGTTGAACTTGTTATAGGATAAACCCACAACCTGGGTTACTAATAGCAGGTTCAACAGGATGACCACCAACGCTACCAAAAACCCTTTGCTACGACGTTTAACAGTTTGCATAAATCCTCCCTTTAGAAGTGAGTGTATCGTTACCCGTTTTTACGGTTCTTCGCTCAAAACGACCTGATAACAGTGGCAGGTGTCTTGAAAAATTAAGGTTAATATCTCGTTATCCAGGTAGGTTCTGGAGGTGTAAATGGTTTTGCCCGCCCGCAACTGCTCGGCTGCCAGTTGTTGGCCTCTGGTTTTGCCCACAAAGACCAGGTTGGTCAGGGTGACATCGGGGCGTTGTCCTTCCACCAGTTGCAGATATTCTAAGATGGGAACATCGCGCCAACTGCCCAAAAAGTGGGCTTCGTTGGGCAACCCGGCAAAAATTTGTTCTCCCTCTTGCCGCGCCGACCAATCCTGGCTCAAATCGGCGTACCGGTAGTTTACTAACAAGCTGGTGAGGGGCAACAGGAGTAACAGGGTGGGGATAAGCAGGTGATAATCGGCCGTTGTCCAGGTTTGAAACCGTTGGCTGAGAAAGGTGGCTCCCAGCCCCACCCAGATGGCCCAAATGACGTAGGTGGGGAGGAACATCATATCTTTGTCGGCTACCCGATAGGTGATGAAGAAACCCAGGTGGGTGACAAACATGAGGAGGAGGGCGGTGTGGAAAATCGGCCGTTTCCGCCAATCTGTTACCAACCCCACCAACCCCAAAAGAAACCCCAAACCCATAAAGTTACCCCACAACTGGTGCAGGTAGGTGGTTAATTCAGTGGGCAACTCGTCGGTTGGCACCCCAAAAAAGAGTGAACCAAACATGCGTCCTGTCACCATCCACCAGAAACCGTCCCAGGTTGCCAGGTTGACGAGCCAGAAATCGCGGGCGTAGTTCATGGTGGTGTCGGCCAGGAGTCGCCAGGTGAGGAAGAGGTAGATGGAA
>CAZPEJ010000409.1:0-5041 GCA_964585465.1 uncultured Ardenticatenaceae bacterium | reverse complement strand
TAATAACAAAACGGCCGTTCCCAAAACCCCTAAAATCAATAATTTTGACAATGGTGTGGGAGCAAAGATAGCAACCAGGCCAAAAGCCAGTGAAACCACATAATACCCACACACAATCCAGGCCGTTGGCACACCCCGGTCATACAACAGGTGGTGCAAATGCCCCCGGTCACCATGAAACGGGCTACGCCCGCGCCGCACCCTGTCCACAATCCGCCACGCCACATCCAAAATCGGTACCGCCAACACCAACAAAGCCGTAGCAATTTTGGCTGGGGCAATGATTGAAAGCGTTGCTAATTGATACCCCAACACATACGCCCCGGCCGAACCAAGAAAAATACGCGCTGGTGTAAAGTTAAAGGGCAAAAAACCCAATAACGCCCCGGCCAACGCCAGTGGGAAGGCAGCTACCGTTGTTTGCCCCAGGCGGTAACTGTGCCAGGCGAAAATGAGGGCAGCAATGGTTCCCACCCCGGCCGCCAACCCATCCAATCCATCCAAAAAGTTGACGGTATTCACCATTCCCACCACCCAAAAGGTGGTAAACAGGTAAATGAGCCAGGTGCCAAACCACAAACCTATCGGAATAATGCTCTCTGGGCCGGGGTTGGTGACAAATGGGTTGGTAAACCGTTCGATAAAAACCTCGTGCCACACCGCAACGGCCGATCCCACCAGTTGCAGCAGTAACAAAAATCGTGGCGACAACTCCCACCGATCATCTGGCAAAGCTCCCAAAAAGAGAACCACCGTGCCGATGAGTACTCCCCGCAACAGTTGAGCATCGTGCGCCGAGGGGTCAGGGGGTAGTAACCAGTAAATAAAAACGGCCGATAACAGCAACCCGCCCATCAAAGGCAACCCGCCCAGTTTAGGCATTAACCCGGCATGTTTGCGCCGCCCACCCGGCTGGGCCACCATGCCCCAACGGTGGGATAACCATTGTGCTACTGGTGTGAGGGCAAAAGAGGCCGCAAAAGCCACCAGAAAAATGATCAGGTAACTCATATCTCTTTTTTCTTTGCGTTCTTCGCGTCCTTTGCGGTAAATAACTAACCCGTGCCAAATTGCCGGTCGCCAGCATCCCCCAACCCTGGCACAATGTACCCTATCTCGTTCAGGTGGGAATCAATTTGAGCCACGTAAATGGGCACATCGGGGTGTGCCTGTTGCAGGCGGTTAATGCCTTCTGGGGCCGCCAGCAGCCCCACATATTTGATACGTTTGGCCCCCCAATTTTTCAAAATGTCTACCGTCGCAACGGCCGATCCGCCCGTTGCCAACATGGGATCTAACACCATACACACCTGCACAGTGGGTGAGGTGGGCAGTTTGTTGTAGTAGGAGACGGGTTTCAGGGTGCGTTCGTCCCGATAAAGGCCAATGTGCCACACTTCGGCCCCCGGCATCATCTCCCAAATACCATCCACCATGCCCAACCCGGCACGCAACACCGGAATCAGTCCCACTTTTTCGCTCAATTCACTACCAACGGCCGTTCCCATCGGGGTGTTTACTGTGAGTGATTGGGTGGTTAAATCGGCCGTTGCTTCATAACAAAGCAACATTGCCAGCTCCCGAATCAACTCCCGAAACTTCTTCGGTTTGGTGCTGACATCCCGCAATAAAGTCAACTTATGTTTCACCAACGGATGTTTTGATTCATAAACCATCTTTTTCCTCCTTATAGCAGTCATTTATGAACAGCACGAAAACAATTTCGCGGCTACGACTGTTCACATTTCATATGGGACTGCTATCTATGTCCCTTACAACAAGTTTGCCCATTGTACCTGAGGCAAACCATCTTGCGTATGGTATGTGAAACGCTGTGTCCCTACACAGTTACTCTGGTTTACGCAATCCACCACAGTTGGCGTATAATCAGGCCCATATGAGCGACAAAACCACGCCTGAAAGACATATTTCTGCCCAGAAAAAATCGGAAGATACCGGGTTAGATAGCCTCATTCGCCCCCAACGCTTGCATGATTTTATTGGGCAAGATGCCTTAAAAAATAACCTGTCCATTTTGATTGAGGCGGCACAAACCCGCAAAGAGCCATTGGATCACATCTTGTTTCATGGGCCGCCGGGGTTGGGCAAAACCACCCTATCCCACCTGATTGCCAATGAAATGAACGTCAATATCCGTGTTACGGCCGGGCCAGCCATCGAACGGGCAGGGGATTTGGCCGCTATTTTGACCAATATGCGGGCGTTTGATATTTTGTTTATTGACGAAGTGCATCGGCTAGGGCGGGCAGTTGAGGAGATTTTGTATCCGGCGATGGAGGATTTTGTGCTGGATATTGTGGTGGGGAAGGGGCCAGGGGCTAAAAATGTGCGCCTGAAACTGCCAAAATTTACCGTGATTGGGGCCACCACCCGCCTGGCATTGCTCACAGCCCCTCTGCGGGCACGTTTTGGGGCGTTGTATCGCATGGATTTTTATGATCAGGCAGCGGTAGAGACGATTGTGATGCGCGGGGCGCGTATTTTGAACGTGCCGATTGAGGCGGAAGGGGCATCGGAAATTGCGCGTCGTTCGCGGGGAACACCCCGTGTATCGTTGCGTCTGTTGCGGCGGGTGCGGGATTATGTGCAGGTGCGGGCGGAAGGGAAAATTACCGGGGAAACGGCCGTTGCTGCTCTCAACCTGTTAGAAATTGACCCGTTGGGGTTGGATGATTTGGATCGGCGGGTGCTGCGAGCCATTACGGAAAAGTTTGGTGGTGGGCCGGTGGGGCTGGAAACCATTGCCGCCTCCATTAGCGAAGAGCCTGACACCATCATGGATGTGGTAGAGCCTTATTTGTTACAGTTGGGGTTTGTGGAACGTACCGCACGCGGCCGTATGGCAACGGTTCATGCGTATACCCATTTGGGCATTGTCCACAAATTAACCGACAAACCAGCCCAACCTTCTTTGATATAAAACGTTTTACAGAACTGAGATTGGAGATTGGAGATTAACGATTGGTTCAACCTCCAATCTCTAATCTCTTGTCAGGTTATTTAATCCGCGTTCCTAAGTTTTTCAAGAGGATAGAAAAATGGTTGAATTCGGCCGTTTATTGTTCATCATCGGTTTAACAATTGCTTTTGCCGGGGTGATGATCTTGCTGGCAGTACGTTATTTCCCCTGGTTGGGCAATTTGCCGGGGGATTTCCGCTATGAAAGCGAAAATGTCAAATTCTATTTTCCCCTGGCAACCATGTTATTGGTCAGCATTTTAGGCTCCATTTTGCTCAACCTGCTCATTCGTATTTTCCGCCGCTAACCCCACCGTGGCAACCGAGTTTTCAGAAAAACTTGGTTTTTTGTTACAAAACCCGGTTTTGTGTTGGGGTTGTAAGCATAACTGTGGGAAACGGCCGTACAATCATCTAAATAAACATTCAAAACAAGTTCGTCGTAACAACTTTAGTCGTTCAAACCGCTGAAGCGGTTACTACAAACAAAAAGTTCGTCGTAACGACTTCAGTCGTCCAGACCTCTAAAACGGTTACGACAAACAAAAACAAGAAGTTGTTGGTTCTTTGGGAACTCAAGGGTTGACAACCAGTGAAACGTAAAACGTGACCAGAGAAATTTCACGCTTCACGTTTTACGTTTCACGGCAAACCCCCCAAAATCCGAAAGACCCTAGATAATTACAACACATGTACCTGAAGCAGTAACAAGGATTAACGTAATGGAGAGACAAACATGTACACCCAAATTTCTGGCAAAACGGTATTGGTTATCCTCTTTGCCCTGGTATTAACACTTTTTGCCATTGAACCTGCCTATGCAGCCAATTGTGTCTGGAGTGGTACCCTGAACACCAGTTGGGAAACACCCGGTAACTGGATAAGCTGCAACGGTGTCACCCCAACTATCAACGACACCGTAACCATCCCCAACGTTACAACTGACCCCATTCTTTCTACCACCGTGACCATTGCCGGGTTGACCATCAACACCGGAGGTGTGTTGACCGTTGGCAGCGGCAGCACCCTCAGCGTAGTGGGCAGCGTGACCCTCCAGGGGACGTTGACCGGGGCCGGGGACGTGGAAGTGGATGGGGCGATGAGTTGGTCGGCCGGCACACTCAGCGGCAGTGGCACAATGACGATTTTGCCGGGTAGCACGTTGACATTGAGTGGGTCTAGTAAAACGTTAGACGGCCGTTCTCTAGTCAACGAAGGCAGTGTCAGCTGGATTGGGCCAACCCAAATCATTGGGCAAAACGGAGCCGTGTTGCACAACCTGGCTGGAGCCACCTTTGACCTGCAAAGTGATGCCTCTTTTAACATGGGAAGTGGGGGAGCTACGTTGATTAACGATGGCACATTGATCAAATCTGCCAACTCCAGCACCTCCAATGTGGCTGTGGCCTTTACCAACAACGGGATGGTAGAGGTACAAAGTGGCACTTTAGCCCTTACCAATAGCAGTAACAACAGCGGGGTTTATTCTGTTTTGGCAGGGACAACCTTGCGTTTTGAAGGGAATATACACACCTTAACGGCCGTTTCAGACATCTCTGGAGCCGGGAATGTAACCGCTACCGGAACGGCCGTTGTACAATTAGGCGGCAGTTACACCGCCACTGGCCTTACCACCATCAACGGCGGCACCACCACCCTGAACAATGACCTCACCATTCCCAATTTACTCCTCAGCGGGGGGGTGTTACAAAACGACAACTCGCTCAACATTTCCGGCTCTTTTGCCTGGAGTGGGGGGGATTTAACCGGAAGTGGCACAACGGCCGTTTTATCGGCAGCCACGTTCACCATTAGCGGACAAAGCAAGGTCTTAAGTGGTCAAACCTTAACCAACGCCACCACCGCAACCTGGAGTGGTACCACCGAAATTTTAGGCGAAAACGGGGCCACCATCACCAATTTGCCGGGCAGCAGTTTCAATGTCCAGGCAGATAGCAGCTTAACATCAGGTAGCGGCGGTGCTACCTTTCACAATCAAGGTTTATTTCTCAAGTCGGCCGGTGTTGGCACGATGCAGATAGGGTTTGTCTTTAACAATGAG
>CAZPEJ010000408.1:0-5068 GCA_964585465.1 uncultured Ardenticatenaceae bacterium | reverse complement strand
AGAACTGAGATTAGAGATTGGAGATTAACAATTGGTTCAATCTCCAATCTCTAATTGTTTGTAGGTTATTTAATCCGCGTTCCAAAGTATGAATATAACCTTTGTCAGTCAATCAACTGTCTGAATAGTCACGATTTTTCTTGAACGTGGTAGAATGCTGCCTGAGAACAACGGGGGTTCCTGGTGGGCGAAACCGTTGGGAGATTGGAGATGGTATAACAATTGAAACAGGCGATATTTAACCCCCTGGTTGTTTGGGCAGGTTTGTGTGAAAAATATCGTGTGTTTCCAGAGAGGAGATATGAAGAAGTGGATTGCAATTTTTTTGTTGCTGTGGCTGGTGGCTTGTCGCCCGGCCGCACAACCCGCAGAAACGGCCGATCCTCCCCTGGCGGCTGATGACAGTGAGGAAGAAACGGTGGCAACGGAAACGGCCGTTCCTGCCAATGAAACCGTTGCTCCCATCACCCCCGCCACCGACCTGGCCGAAGCCAGCCAGGTGCGGCCACAGGATCAGGTCATTGGGGCGGCCAATCCAAAGGTAGTGATTATCGAATATGGCGATTTCCAGTGACCGGGCTGCGCGGGTTTATCACCCGTGTTAGAGCGTCTGGTAGACGCTTATCCCGATGAAGTACAACTGGTATATCGCCACTTTCCCTTAAACAGCATTCACGACAACGCCCAAAAAGCGGCCGAAGCGGCCGAAGCGGCTGGTGCCCAGGGGCGTTTCTGGGCGTACCACACCGCCCTGTTTGAAAGACAACAAGAGTGGTCGGGGCTGGAAACGGCCGAAGCCGAAACCTTTTTTATTCAACTGGCTGCCATCATGGGGCTGGATGCTGACCAGTTTGCCGCCGAATTACAGGGTGGCACTTACGCCGCCTATGTCGCCTCGTTGGAGCAGGAAGCCAAAAACCTGGGTCTGCCCGGCACACCGGCCGTGATATTCGATGGAGAGTTGCTGGCCGGGGATAATTTGCCCCCCTCCCTGGACTTTTTCTGGGATGGATATGTGCAACTGGCTTTGTTGAAAGAGCGGCAATACACCGCCGCTCCACCCATGACTATTGACCCTGACCAGACGTATACTGCACGGGTAGAAATGGAATCTGGGGAACAGTTTGCCATTGAGTTGTTACCCCAATCCGCCCCGCAAACCGTCAACAGCTTTATTTTTCTGGCTGAAGAGGGATGGTTTAATGGTGTCACCTTCCACCGTGTTTTACCCGGTTTTGTGGCCCAAACGGGTGATCCCACTGGCACAGGCGTAGGCGGCCCTGGGTATGCCGTCCCGAATGAAATTGACCCGTCCCTTTCCCACGCGGAAGTTGGCATGGTCGGCATGGCAAACAGTGGGGTAGACACCAACGGCAGCCAATGGTATATCACGCTGGGTGATGTGAGTCAGCTAGATGGCAGCTATACCATCTTTGGGCGGGTGATTGAAGGGATGGAAGTGGTGCAAAACATCACCCCGCGCGACCCTTCCCAAGACCCGACATTGCCACCAGGGGATAAAATTAAACAGATTACCATTGAAGTTGGCTCGTAATTCGGCCATTATCAGATTTGGGGGATTGGCGATTAGAGATTGGAGATGGATCAATCCTTAATCCCCAACCCTTAATCTCGCAGTTAAGGAACCGGGTTTCTCCATAAAACCCGGTTTTTCCAATGGGGTATGATATGAAACAACCACAATGGGCAGTTCTTGCTTTTATTACACTACTGGTGATGGTTATGCTGGCCTGCACCATTCCCGGCACGGGGCCAGACACACCCGATGCCACTCCTACACCGCTGGGTGATACATTGCCTCTGTCTATTCCAGCGTTCACCTACAACCTGGAGCCGGGTGGCATCGTGCCAGGGACGCGGCTGGAGTATGTGGGGCCTAAAGATGGGGCGTATGAGGTGCGGATTGATGGGCAATCGGCGTTGAAGCGGATAGGTGATTCTTTTATCTGGAGTGGGGTGGTATCGGCCGGGGTGTATGCCAATTACAACTTGCGTTTAACCACCGATATTTTGGGGCCGCTGCCGGTGGCGGGTTCGGTGGAGTTGGTTATTTTTAATCCTCAACCGATTGAATTGATTAGTGGCGAACAAATTGTGGCGACATATTACTACAACAACATTGTGGTGGATTATCTGGTGCCCCAGGGGCGCACGATTCCAGGTACAACGTTGACCTATGTGGGCACAACCACGCAGGGGAGTGGCGATCAGGCTACAGAGTTGGCGCAACTATCTGGCACGTCGGGTTATCCTTATCTGGCAGTGGCGGATTCGTTAGTGTGGACGGGGCAGGTGCGGGATAATACGGTGATTCGGTATGACCTGCGGGCGGCTTCTATTAACGAAAATGGGCTGCGGTTGTTGGGAACGGCCGAATTGTGGATTACCGAATAACAAATCGTTACGGGCATACGGAGTATTGTCATGTCCCCCTCTATCTTTACCGCCCCGGCTGAACCCCTGGTGAGCCAAAACCCTTTTCGCCTCCAGAGCTACGAAGCCCAAAACATCCCTTCTTTTTTGGAAGCCAAAGACCGGTTGCCAGTGCCTATGCTGCCGGATCATCCCGATTGGGTAGAAATGTATTGGCGGGCCTGGGAAGTGGCCTGGTCAAATTTGCGCCGCCCCAAACCGGGGAGTGGGCTGATTGCCAACTACATGGATGCGGCTTTGAACGGTCATCTGTTTATGTGGGATAGCTGTTTCATGGCCCAGTTTGGCATTTACGGCCGTCGTGTGTTCAACTTTACCAACATGCTCGATAACTTTTATGCCAGACAACATGACAGTGGTTTTATCTGCCGCGAACTGGACGACACCGATGGGCATGATTATTTTTACCCCTATGACCCCAATAGTACTGGGCCAAATATCATGGCTTGGGCGGAGTGGCGATACTTTCGCCAGACGGGGGACGACAGCCGCTTGCCGCAGGTTTTCTGGCCGTTGATGGCTTTTCACCGCTGGTATCGCGCCAATCGCACCTGGCCGGGCGGGATGTATTGGGCCACTGGTTTGAGCAGTGGCATGAATAACCAGCCGCGTGTTCCAGATAGCCAGTATCACCACCGACACTGGACATGGGCAGATAGCAACATTCAGGCTTCGTTGAATTGTTTGGTGTTGGGGCAAATGGCAACCCTGTTGCAGCAGCCAGAACTGGCGGCTGAGTTGGCAGAGGAGCGCACTCGCCTGATGCAGCAGATTAACGAGAAGTTGTGGAACCCGGAGGCTGATTTTTACCAGGATATTAACGAAAACGGCCGTTTTAGCCGCGTGAAAACCATTGGGGCTTACTGGGCTTTGTTGGATAAAGACCTGGTGCCAGAAAAACGGCTCGCACCCTTTTTGCAACACCTACGGGAAAATTGGAGTTTCAAACTGCCCCACCGCATTCCCAGCATGTCGGCCGATAGTGAAGGGTATAACGCGGATTCGGGTAACTTCTGGCGGGGTGGGGTGTGGCCTGTCACCAACTTTATGGTGTTAAAAGGGTTACGATTTGTGGGGCAACACACCCTGGCACACGAGATTGCTGTCAACCATTTACAAACGGTTTGTCAGGTGTACCAGCGTACCGATACTTTTTGGGATTATTACGCCCCAGAAACGGCCGTTCCAGGCAACGATGCTCACCCCAACTATGTCGGCTGGTCGGGCCTCACCCCCATCTCCATTTTGATGGAAGATGTCATCGGCATTGGGGTAGATTGGCCGCAACGGCGGGTTTCCTGGGATCGGCGGTTAGAGACCCAGAGCCTTTACGGGGTGTGTGATTATCCCATTGGGCAGGATGGCACAATGGATTTGTTGGGGGATGCGGACAAAGTGACCGTGACCACCGACGTGCCGTTTACCCTGACCATTCGAGACAATGAACTCAATTTGCAAGTGGCCGTGCCTGCTGGAACGACAGAAATTGGTTTGAAGTAGGGTGATTTTTCTGAATGTTTTGTACACACTGTTTTGGGAGATTAGAGATTGGAGATTATCGGCAATCTCGAATCCCTAAACGTTAAACATTATCGGTATTAACTTTATGTCGCGCAGAGACGCGGAGACGCAGGGAGGGAAAACGCTCTGCGCCTCTGCGCGAGAAACCTTGTTGCCGATAAACTCAGTTGTGTCTCCCTCTATTCCCACAATTGTTTTTGTTACTCTGCCTTTGTTTTGCATCTTTGCCCCACAACGTGGACAAAGGATTTGTTTCACCTCAATCATTACAATGCCTTTTGCCAAGAAGCGTTGCGATACGCCGGGGCGTTGGGCGTTTCCTTTCCAAGATGAAAAATGTTAAAATAACCGCATGAAAATTTACCTTGATTTATGTGCTATTCAACGACCACTTGACACAGCAAATCAAGTTCGGATTACCCTAGAATCGGAAGCAGTTTTAGGCATCATCGCTTTTTGCGGAACTGAGCAGGCAGAATTACTTTCGTCAGAAGCATTGATTTATGAAGGTAAACAAAGTTCAATACCGACACGGGAAGAACATACGCTTGCTGTTTTAGCAAATGCAAAAGGAGTCATCAAAGTTACCGAAAAAGAAACAGAGCGAGCCATAAACTTAACTGCTTTCGGAATTAAGCCCCTTGATGCTCTTCATCTGGCTTTAGCGGAAACAGGGCAAGCAGATTACTTTTGTACGTGCGATGATAGATTGTTGCGAAACTCGAAAAAAGTCAAAGACTTGGCGATAAAAGTGATAAATCCTGTTGATTTAGTTCAGGAGATTGAAAAATGATCACTGATATAAGACCACTGGTAGAAATTAATCAACAAGCAATTAGCCTACTTTATAAAGAATTAGGTGTTGTGGACGCTGTTCGTTTTCTAAAACAATTTACTCAAGGTTTTGGAGATTACACCAAAGAGCGAGAAACCCTTTTTGCAAATAAATCTGTCCAAGATATTGTGAGTGAAATTGAGAAAATGAGAAAAGCGACAAAATAAATTATCAGCGTAGGCGTTTTTTATGCTTGCGCTCTTTTTAATGGTAAATGGTCTTGCATAACAAAAAACGCCCAACAAAGCATACACCCAC
>CAZPEJ010000407.1:0-5081 GCA_964585465.1 uncultured Ardenticatenaceae bacterium | reverse complement strand
AACAAACAAATGTTAAAATATCGTGGCTCTTTGGGCACTCAGAGGGTTGAAAACCAATGAACGGCAAACCCCACAAAATCCGAAAGACCCCATATCGCCTGTTTATACTGCATCAGGTTATAAATTGACGTTTTGTTGAAGGAAATCAGAGGTCAGAGATTGGCCAATCTCCAATCTCTAATCTCCAATCTCAAAGAAAATATCAGTTTATGCCCTCTGCAACTATAAAAATTACGAAACTTTTACAAACAGTTCTGCGTAATAGAGGGTGAATCAGGAGATTGGAACGTTGAACGAAGAACAAGTTTGGCTAGAACAAGCCAGACAAGGCGATAAAGCAGCTTTTGGTAAACTGCTGGAAGCCTACCAAACACCGGTTTATAACCTGGCGTATCGCATGTTGGATAACGCCCATGAAGCAGAGGAAGCCGCACAAGAAGCCTTTATTCGCGCTTATACCCGGCTGGACAGCTACGATCCGGCGCACAAATTTAGCACCTGGATTTTGTCCATCACCTCTAACTACTGCATTGATTTGATCCGAAAACGGCGGGCCATTTTGCTTTCCATTGACGAACCTTTACCGGCTCACCCGGCCCTGACTAGCCAGAAAGAAAAAGGCCCAGAAATGCAAATGATGATAAACCAGCAGCAACAATTGGTGCAGTCACTTCTTCAAGAGCTACCAGAAGATTATCGCCAAACGGTCGTTTTGCGTTACTGGTACGACCTGTCTTATGAAGAGATTGCAGAGGTAATGAAAACAACCGTTAGTGCCATTAAATCCCGCCTGTTTCGCGCCCGCAAATTGCTGGCGGAGGCGGGAGTTGAGCGGGGGATTGCCCCCGCATTGGCAGAAGTATTGGTATGAAGTTGAACGTCACAAGATGAAAAATCTCGGCAGTACAGTATAGAAGGATGAGAAGATGATGGAACATGAAGAAATTTATCTGCTGATGATGGACGCGCTCGACGATGAGTTGACCTATGAACAACACCATGATCTGGAGGCTCATCTGCGGATGTGTTCAACTTGTATGCAGGAGTGGCAGGCTTTGTCGGCAATTGATACGCTGTTCCGCCAAACGCCCGCCCTGGCCCCAATGGTTGGGTTTGCCGAGCGCACCCTGGTTCGTTTGCCGAACCGCCGTTATCGGCTGTGGGCTATGGGGATGTTGTATGTGATGTTGCTGTTGGGCGGCATACTGCCGATGTTTATTGGTATCTGGTTGGTGAGTCAATTGGGTGGTGTTTTTAGCCAACCCGATGTGTTACAAAGTTTGGTGCAACCTGTGATTCACATCTTACAAATTTTTGGCACGGTCTCGCGGGCTATTTTGAACAGCCTGGGGGGGGTAATTGCCCAACAACCAATGGTTTTGGGGTGGTTTTTTTTGATGGTGGGGGTCGTCTGGCTTTGGAGTGGGGTGTACCAGCAGATGGTATTTGCCCCTAAACCTTTACACATTTCTACGATTGGGGAGTGAGCATATGAAACGATTATTGATTGTATTGTTACTTTTGTTGGTGTTGGCACTGCCAGGGGGTATTGCCCTGGCGCAAGATGAACATGACCGGGTGGTGGAATCTGGTCAGACGGTGAACAATGGTATTACTCTTTTTGAAGGTGATCTGACGGTAAAAGATGGGGCCACCATCAATGGGGATGTTTTTCTGGCAACAGGGGACATTACGGTGGCTGATGGGGCTACGGTGAATGGAGCGATTACCCTGTTAGGTGGAAATGCCAACATTTCCGGGGCGGTGGATGGGGATGTGGTGTTGTTTGATGGGGATCTGGTGGCGGCGGATTCGGCCGTTATTCATGGCGACTGTGTTCTCTTGGGTGGGGATGTGCAGGGCCGCGAAGTGCCTCGTCTTAATTGTAATGTGGTAGACGGGCCTTCTTTCAGAAACTTTGCCCCTAGAATACCAGAAATTCCTGGTATACCCACTGCGCCGGGTATGCCGCCGGATGTGGATGTTTCTCATCGCAACGGTGGTGGGGTTTTGGGCAACGTTTTTGGGGCGATTATCCGCAGTTTGTTCTTGGGCGTGCTGGCTTTTGTAGTGGCTACCATTGCTCCACGCCAGATGGGCCAGGTTGAAGATACCATTCGGCAAAAACCGGTTGCCAGTGGAGCGGTGGGGTTATTAACGGCCGTTGCTGTGCCCTCTGTGGCTGCGATTCTTGCTTTTGTCTCGGCCCTGCTGACACTGGTGTGTATTGGTATCCTCGGGTTCCCCATTGTTTTTGCCCTGTTGGTGGGGTTGGGAATTGCTGCCTTGTTTGGTTGGGTGGCTGTGGGGCACATGGTGGGGCAGAAGTTGACTGGTTGGTTATGCTGGAAAGGCCAAAGTGTGCCTGTAACGGCCGCTATTGGGACTTTGACCCTGACACTGCTACTTGGCCTGTTGCAAGCCATCCCCTTCTTCCTGGGTGAGGGGTTAATCAGCACCTTGCTCTTGTGTGTGGGGTTGGGGGCAGCCGCTTTAACCCAGTTTGGCACCCGTCCCTATCCGGTGGCAACTGTGGTAGAAAACTCGGTGAAGGTTTCGGCCGTTTTAGATACGTTGCCGGATGATCCCACTCATTTGAAAGGGTAGTATTGAGTTATGGCGTATGGCGTATGTTGTTACGCCATACGCCATACGGTCTTAAAGATTCATCTTCACCGCGTCAAACGTTGGCCCGCCAGCATTTTTAAGCCCAATTTGCCCCACCAGGTGTGCATAAGCCGCACGGAGGTACATCTGGGCAACGTAGCTCAGGGGAATCGCCACGACAAAACCACAAATCGTGGCGTACAAGATACTGACCACCACTCCCACCACCATATAAGCCCCCAAAATAACGGCCCCCATCAACAAAATATCTACCGCATGGGCGCGGCTGATGCCCAATACTTCGCCAAAGTGGAAACAGGCTCGCACATTGTTGGTGCGAATGTATTGGATGTCAATGGCCGGGGTGATAAACAACAAAACCAGGGAGAGGAGGATGGCCAGGCAGGAGAGGAGGATAGCAGCAACGGCCGTTACACCCCCCAAAACGGCCGTTAAATCCTCATTACTCCCCCCCAACAAGGGCAAAAAGGTAACACCCACCCCCACACACAGTAACAACGTAAACGGCAGGGTATACACAAAACGGGCGATGAGCAGGTACAACCCATCCATAAAAAACCTGTTCATATCATTCCAATCAGGCAGGGGTTGTTTTTCCCCATTCATGACATTTCGGCTAATCGCCACCTGATACCCCAATAACAATGGGATAGGCAGCAGCAAAAAAGCCGCTACCTGTAACAAAGTCCCTAACCCGATTTTGGTAAGCCAGTTTGTGTCTTCAGTTGGATAGGTAAATGCTTTGCCAAAGTCCATTGTTTATTTAACCCATCCTTGCCCCTTCATGAAGTCAGTCAGCAAGGGGATTTGGGTATATTTGCCGCCGTAGGCATCAATCGCAGGCCACAACACCGCAAACCACAAAATGGGAGCGCAGAGTGCCCCAATGCCCAAAGTCACCACACTGACAACCGTTATCACGATCCACAACGCCACGTTAAACAGCAGGGATTGAATGGAGTGGTAACGCAGGAAGTGACGATTCTTCTTATCTTCCATGACCAACATGATGATGGGGATAATTGGAATGGGATAACCCAACGCCGCTAACATCTTGTCTTCGTTCGTAATTTCACCGCTATCGGGGTTCATATTCATTTGTTCGCTCATTTTTCGCTCCTTATGAAAATCATTTGGAAACAGCTGCTATACCAGTGGATTGTATGTTTGTCCCTGTAAGATGTCAACATAAGGAGGTAGCAGGACACGGTTTGTCTGTAGGCGCGAAATCTTTTTCGCGTCTTGAAGGATGCGAGTTAACGCGATTTGGAAATCGCGGCTACTTTCTTGTGCAGTACAAGGGCTAACGCGATTTGGAAATCGCGGCTACTTTCTCGTGTGGTTAACGCGATTTGGAAATCGCGGCTACTTTGTTGTGCAGTTAACGGCCGTTGTCGGGTTTCATTTTTCAGGCGCGAGGCAATTGCCATACCTTCGGCCGGGCCAATCCAGATGCACAAGGCCCGCTCCCCGTTTTGTTCCTTCAGCAAAACCACCTGATACTCCCCTTTGAGCAGGGTGTGGGTGGCTTCTAACTGCAAACGACCCATTTGCGCCACTGCTAATTCATCTGGCAGGCTGGTTTGGGGGGCCGCTTCTCCCCACAATACATCATGTACCGTCACAGCAATCATTGTCATGGGAATCTCCTTTGTTGATTTTGGGGTGATGTCGGGCAAGGCTGCCTGCAAACGGCGGCGGCCCCGATGCAACCGCACCTTGACAGCAGAGAGAGAGATGCCTAACCAATCGGCCGTTTCTTGCTGATTCCACTCTTCCCCATACACCAACAGGATGGTTTCCCGTTCGGCTGGTGGTAAATCGGCAATGGCGCGGGCCAACAAAACGGCCGTTTCCTGCTGCATAGCTACCTGTTCTGGTAAGGGGTGGGAATCGGCCGTTTCCCACGCCTCCCACGATAGCCAGTCTTGCGGAGTGGATCGCCAACTCATACGCGCCAGATTCAAGGCAATGCCACACACCCAGGCCGAGAACCGCTCTGGCTGGCGCAACTCATCCAGCCGTAAATACGCCTGCAAAAACGCTTCTTGCCGCAAATCATCCGCCTCAGCAGGGTGTATCCGCTGCAAAAGCCGACCTACCCGTGCCCAATGGCGTGACACCAGCAAAGAAAAAGCCTCTTTGTGACCTGTTTGTGCCTCTCGCACTAAAACGGCATCACTCAGCTCAACCATCACACCTTGTTATTGAGATTAGGGATTAGAGATTGGAGATGGACAAATCTCTAATCTCCAATCCCCTTCAGCAGCGTGTCAATTGATGCTCTTATGCAATATAGTTGCCAAATAAAGGGGAAAGGTTACATGCACTATCCTGGCAAATTCTGAATGGGATGCAAACAACCTGTCGGAGAAGGGCAGAATAGCACGCGGGTCATGCGGATGGAACGGATGCACGCGGGTAAGATCAGAGAAAAAATCCGCGAAAACCCG
>CAZPEJ010000406.1:0-5084 GCA_964585465.1 uncultured Ardenticatenaceae bacterium | reverse complement strand
AAACGGCCGATTAACTGACGCACCGTTAGCTGGCTTTAGCCAGCGTTGTTTATCACACGGCCATTGATGGCCGTGCTTAAGGGAAACGGCCGATTAACTAACGCACCATTAGCTGGCTTTAGCCAGCGTTGTTTATAACACGGCCATCAATGGCCGTGTGATCATCACAACACCTTCAATACCTGTTCCACCACCTGTTCCGCCCAATCTGGGGCAACCGCGGACCCGGCCAGGTATTGGGCATAATACGAACCAATTAACAGATTAATCGCTAGTTCAATAGGCGCATCGGCAACCAGTTCCCCACGTTGTTGCGCCCGTTGCAAAACCTCTCGCAAGGCTTGACGACGGGGGTGAACAAGGTGCTGACGAAAACAGGCCAGCAGTTCGGGGGTGTCGTGTTCCTCAGCCAAAACAGTACCAATCATTGCCATGCCAAACGGCCGTTCAATGCCCACTCGAAAATGTTTGACCAGAGCCACCAGATCAGCCCGCGTTTCCCCCACCAAAACCGGATAATTCTGTTGCCGATACGCCACCAAGGCCGCTACAGCCAGGTGAACCTTGCCCTGATACCGGCGGTAAATGGTAGGTTTCGTCACCCCAGCTACCGCCGCCACCAAATCCAACGACATGCGGTTGTACCCATGTTGTGCCATCAACTGCAAAGCCGCTTCAATAATGCGGCGATCTGTCTCTTCTTCACGCGGTCGCCCCGCTCCGCGACGATTTTCAGCCATCATTTAATCCTGGTAATCCTGCATAAGGTCATCAATGGGCATTCTGCTGAGGGAAATTAGAGACTTTCCAACCTCCGGCAGTTTGTCGGAAAAGCCGTAATGGAATGCGGATAACGCGGGTATGGTGGATTTTCGCGGATTTTTCTCTGGTTTTATCCGCGTGTATCCGTTCCTTCTGTGTAACCCCGCATTGTTATTCTACCGTTCCCCGACAAGCAGCTACCCACCAATCTCTAATCCCAACAAGTTTTCCAGTCCACCTGCGTGGACTTTGCCTCTTTTGCCGCGAATTTCATTCGCCAGGCGCAGAATATACCCTGTTATTGACATTTACGATACGGTATCGTATTATAATCCCGTTTCTGCTAAATTCAACATCAAAAAGGAGTGATTCACGCAGGTAATGATTTGATGTCCGGTACATGGCACCAGGGAAACAAAAACATGGCCTGTCTTGAACAAGGTATGAATGAAAAGATCATTTTAGTCACCGGGGCAACAGATGGCATTGGCAAGGCAACAGCGATGGAACTGGCGCGGCACGGGGCGCGGGTGATCGTGCATGGGCGCAAGGCTGAGAAGGTGGCCCAAATCCAGGCAGAAATCGGCCGTTTTATCCCTGGAAATAAAGTGGAAACGGCCGTTGCTGACCTCTCCTCCCTCTCCCAAGTCCGTTCCCTGGCCCGGTATCTCACCGACCACTTTGAGCGATTGGATGTGTTATTACACAATGCTGGCGTTTTTATGAAACAGCGTCAATTATCGGCCGATGGTTTCGAGATGACCTTTGCCGTCAACCACCTGGCTCCCTTCCTCCTCACCCACGAACTACTGCCACTACTCCGCGCCAGCCAGGCTCGCGTGATTACCGTCTCCTCAGGCACTCACCATCGTGGTCGAATCAACTTTGACGACCTGCAAGCAGAGCGGCAGTTTGATGGTTACGCTGCCTACAGCCAATCCAAACTGGCAAACATCCTCTTTGCCAACGAACTGGCGCAACGGGAACAGGGCACAATAACCTCCAACGCATTACACCCTGGCGTTATAAACACCAACCTATTGCGAGAAGGGTTTGGTGGGGGTGGCGACACCGTTGAAAAGGGGGCGGCTACCTCCGTGTATCTGGCCCTCTCACCCGAAGTTGCCAACACCACCGGTAAATACTTTTCCAATAGCCGCGAAACCCCGGTGGCTGCTCACGCCCTGGATCAGGCTACCCAACAACGGTTATGGCAGGTAAGTTCCAGGTTGGCGGCAAACTTATAAGAGGTCATTACAGATTGGGAGGTAACAAATCCCTAATCGCTCAAAAACAACAGGAGAAAATGATGAAAATTGCAATTGTCGGGGCCGGTAACATTGGTAGCACATTGGGCAAAAAGTGGGTCAATGCCGGGCATGAGGTACTGTTTGGGGTACGCAATTCGGCCGATTCCAAATTTGATGAATTGCGCCCTTTGGGAAGCGTAGTATCGGTAGCGGAATCATTCAATAGGGCGGATGTGGTATTGCTTTCGCTACCGGGGGGGGCGGTGGCTGAGTTTGCTGCCCAATACGGGGCCGATTTGGCGGGCAAGGTGGTAATAGATGCCGCCAATAACGTTCGCAGCCCAGAGATGCACAATGTTCCGGCGTTGCGGGAAAAAGCCCCGGCGGCGCATATCGCCCGTGCTTTTAATACCCTGGGGTGGGAGAACTTTGCCAACCCGCAAATGAACGGAGTGCCGATTGACCTGTTTTATTGTGCGGCACCGGCAGCACGGGAAACAGTGGCGGTGTTAATAACGGCCGTTGGGCTGCATCCCGTTTATGTGGGTGACATCGAGGTAGCAGGCACGTTGGACGGCCTGACACGGATGTGGTTTGCGCTGGCTTTTGGGCAAAACAAGGGGCGACGAGTAGCTTTTAAGCTGATGACCGAGTTATAACTGGTGTAATGAGCCATTGTACCAAACGGCCGTTTCCACCACACTTTGCCACCCTAACCACTGTTGAATCAGTTGTTGTGTCTGGTGGGGAAACGCGGTAGTAAAAAAGTGGGTTTCGCCTGGGGAAACTACATCGTTTGCCATTGCTGTTTGTGCCCAATACAACCGGCGTGTCTGGCGGGCGATTGCCGCGGCGGGGTCAATGATGGTAACGGCCGTTCCCACAATCTTTTTTATCACCGGCAGCACAAAGGGGTAGTGCGTACACCCCAACACCACCGTATCCACACCCGCCTGCAACATCGGCCCCAGAGCCGCTTGTAACAACTGTTCCGTCTCTGGGGCATCCACCTGTCCCGTTTCAATCAATGGCACCAACCCCACACACGGGTTTTCAAACAGTTCAATCCCCTGCCCGTAACGAGCCATTAAAGCCACATATCGCTGACTTTCAAACGTGCGACTGGTTGCCAGCACCCCCACCTTGCCACTTTGGGTGTGCTGGGCAGCGGGTTTAACGGCCGGTTCTGTGCCTACAAACGGTACATCGGGAAACACCTGGCGCAAATGGTTTAGAGCGGCCGCCGTTGCCGTATTACAAGCCACCACTATTAACCTGGCCCCCTGCTGTAACAAAAAACGGGTGATCCCTTCGCTGAATTGTTGGATTTCGCTGGCCGGGCGTGGGCCATAGGGCACATGGGCGCGATCCGCCAGATAAATCAGCGGTTCATGGGGTAATTCTGCCCGAATATGGCGCAAAACAGATAACCCACCCACCCCGGAATCAAAAACACCTATCATTTTGCAAGAGACATGTAAGGTTTCAACGTTAACTTGCGTTTCGAGGGGATGAGAGATTGGAAATTAGCTCAATCTCTCATCTCCAATCTCTCAATTCTCCGATTCACGAAGTAATTTCCAATCACTGGCCTAATTTTTCTTTGCGGCTTCTACCAATCCGGCAAACACCCCCAACCAGGCGGGGTTGTCACGGAACATATTTTCCGGGTGCCACTGCACCCCCAGCGCAAAGGGGTGACCAGGTACTTCTACCGATTCAATCAAACCATCGGGGGAGTAAGCGGTGGCTTTGAGCAGGGGGGCCAGGTCGCGCACCCCCTGGTGGTGCAGGCTGTTCACTTTGGCTTGGGTGGTGCCTAAATAGCGGGCTAAACGGGAGTCGGTGTTGATCTCAACCGTATGAGCCGGGTAACTCAGGGGGTGGGTGCGGTAGTAATCGTGGGTCAGGGCATCGGGTAATTGGGAGTGGACATCTTCCCACAAGCTGCCTCCCAACGCGACGTTAAAAACTTGGTGCCCGCGGCAAATGGCAAACATGGGTTTTTCTTGCTCAACGGCCGTTTGCACCAGTATAAACTCCACTCGATCCCGGTCATCATCTACCCCGGCAATCCAGGGGTTTTCGGTGTCGCCATCATATTTGCGGGGGTTAATATCGCCACCACCGGGGATAAGTAGCCCATCTACCCGGTCATAAATTTCCAAAATATCTTCTTCGGGCAGGCTCAAAGGAATAAGGATAGGGATGCCGCCTACCGCAGAAATCGCATCAATGTAAGAGGGGCGAATGCCAAACAGTTCAAAGGGAGGGTTATTGTCTGCCATTTTGCGATAGGTGGTACAACCAATCAAAGGGCGGCGTTTTCGGCCGTTAGCAGATTTTGTCAGGGGCATGGGAATAACTCCTGGGAATTCATAGAAACGTTCCCTCGTGGTTTCTACAAGTTCCATAAACAGAAAAGGGTGAAAGTGTTATAACTTTCACCCAGGGATAACAAAAATTGGCGGGGGTGTCAATGGGAGGAACGGCCGTTTAGCCAGCTTGTTGTTTTTCACGCAAACGAGCCGCTTTACCCGTCCGCCCCCGCATGTAATAAATTTGAGCACGGCGCACATGAGCCTGGCGATGCACATCCACCTTTTCAATCAGTGGGGAACGGCGCAGGAAAGTACGCTCCACACCTATCCCGTTGGCTGCAATGCGGCGCACTGTAAAGGTTTCATTTTGTCCACCACCACGCATGCCAATAATGGTACCGCGTACCAGTTGTACACGTTCGTTTTTGTCGCCCACATTGATACGAACATGAACTGTGACCGTATCACCAACATGTAAATTCGGCAGTGTAGAAACTGCTTCACTGTCAAAGGTTTTTAACAATAAATCAGACATGAGACGATTCTCCGGGATTTAAATTCTGGCTTTCGCCAGCTATTGTGCATAAATATAGCCCGTTTAACGGGCTAGAAAGAAAACTATATCACGCTTCCCACCGCCTGACAAGAAATTTGCCCTGGTGAAAAGGGGTTGTTATAATTCCCCTTCATGGGCGTATAGCTCAGTTGGTTAGAGCGCACGGTTCACATCCGTGAGGTCATAGGTTCAAGT
>CAZPEJ010000405.1:0-5097 GCA_964585465.1 uncultured Ardenticatenaceae bacterium | reverse complement strand
TGATGTTGGGGTGGCGCAACCCGGCCAGGGTTTGGAACTCCCGTGCTAGAGCCAGACGCAGGCTACCAGCTGTCTGGTCGGCCGGGGTGCTGGCTGTCAGGTACAACCGGTCGGTGGCGGTAACTTGTTTCAGGGCGACAATTTCCCCGTTCAGTCGGTCGGTGGCGCGGTGGACGATGCCCATGCCGCCTTGACCTAGTTTTTGATGGAGTTGATAACGGCCGTTAATCGTGCCCAATATTGCCTCAATTGATGGTATTTGAGTGATGAGTGAGAAAACGGCCGTTAACCCCGCCTCATCCAGCACCCCAGCCTGTGGCCAGCGTGCCAGAACATTTTCTAACTTCGCACTGGCTCCCCTTGCCATCGCTTGCACCACTTTTGGTGCTGCCAACTCAACCGCAAATTTGGCTTGTATTCTTTTCAACAGCAGGGCACGATAGGTCGTCAAAGAATTTAATTCCGGGGTCGTCTCCATCGTTTGATACAAACCAAGCCAGGCAGCACCTTGTTCAGGCTCTTTATCCAGCAAAGATTTGCCTGCATAAAGCAGCCAGAGACAAAGCTGGTTTCTACCCGGCAAAGTGAGAGGGTGTACTGTAGAGAGGTGGAGTAAACTCGTCAACAACTCATCTTGATGTCCTGTTAGTAAAGCGGTCGAACCATAGACAGCCCACAATGAGTAAAACACTTCATGCTCATTGGTGATATAGACAAAACTCTTTTGGCAAACAGTCTGGGCCAACTCATACTGCTCATGGGCAAAAGCATGAAGAACCTGATAAAAATTACCTGTATGATAGAAGTAACTTTGCGGTTTGTTGGCAAACAACAAAAATTCTGTTAAATAAGAGGCCAATTCGGACCAGTTGCCTTCCATGGCTGCCATGTCTAAGAGATGTTCTAAAAGGAATGGGATGAATTCAGAATTACCAGTGCGCCGTGATAGAGCCAGCCCCTCTAAGGCAATCTGTTTAGCTTCCGCAAAGTTGCCAGATGTTGAGAGTCCCATAGCTAAATCTGTCATAGACATGATGGATCCCGATATATCATTACTTTGCTCAAACAACGCATAGGAGCGACGATTAAATTGCAAACTTTTCTGTAAATCATTGTCGCGCAAACTGGTGATAATGGCCTGATTATGAATACTGTGTGCCATACCCGACAGATGCCCCAAAGTTTCGGCTAAATGGGCCGCTTCTTGGAAATAGGTATCGGCTTCGTCAAACTGCTCTTTATGGTGTGGTTTCGATCCGTAATATCTCCTTTCATGTTGCACCTGCCGCCACAATGACCAACCTACGCCAATCAAGTGCTCCATTTGAGCTTCACGATTTTCTATAGCCCGAGCCAACGCTAAACCCTCACGATAATAAACAAGCGATTCGGCATATTTATCAATTTCTCGGTAGCATTGACCCAGTATCTTAAATAGATGCAGTTTGATTGTGCTGGGGATTCTCGCCTGGTAGAGGCTCAAAAGCCTCTGGATAAGTTGTTCCACCTCATCATAATGACCCGACCAGGCTAGTTGATTGCTGGCGGTAACAGAGTAGGCAATCTCTTTGTCGGCATTGCCCGCCTCACGCCAATGCTCAACTAACACCAGGGCCAAATCTTCATGTTCGGCATAGACAGCTTCCAATGCCAGAGCTACCTGCTCATGCCCCTGGCGGCGTTCCTCAACTGATAAATCTTGTCGCAAAACCTCCCGCAATTTGTCATGAGCAAAACGCCATACATTGTCTTGTACCTCTAAAACGACAGCGTCGCTACAAACCAACAGCCAGTTATTGAGAGAGATACCTGATGCCAAATGTGCCAAAACAGCCAAATCAAGCTGCCGTCCCGCGATAGCCGCCAGTTTGAGCAAGGGTTGATAACTAACAGGCACTTTTTCCAACCGTCGGCGTACAATTTGTGCCATACCGCCAGTTAGCAGGTGTTGTGGCAAAGCCATCTGCCCTACCTGAGTCAAACCACCTGACTCTTCCGCCCAGGCGCGTAAAATTTCTACTAAAAAGAAGATATTACCTTCCGTCTCTGCCTGTAGTTGTGCCACAGTACCTGGCTGTTGGCCTGCCTCTCCCAACATAGCCTTTGCCAGTTGGCCTATATGAGCATCATCAAAACGAGACAAAAGGATGGTTTGCAACCCATCACCTAGTTCCTGAGGTAATAACGGCCGTTCATCACTGCGAAATGTGCTGACAACAAGCAGAGTCCGGTCATTCAGGACAGAAATAAGGTTCTTAAGTGGTTCCAGGCTCTCATCGGCCCAGTGCAAATCCTCCAGCAGCAGCAAAACAGGTTGAGATTGTCGCAGTAACAGGTTGGTCAACGTAAAAACAAGGCGTTGGAGACGGGCACTACCCTCCAGGCGGGGTGCATCAGGAATATCTCGTTGTAGAATCTGGGGTAAGTTCGGCGCAATCTCCTTAAGCACACCAGCCTCTAATTCATTCAACTCGGTATTCAGAGCCAAAAAACCAGCCAATTCACGCCAGACTTGGAGAGGGCTACCCCCCTCGGCGATAGCTTGACCCCGCCAGACTTGGAAACCTCTTACCAAAGCTTGTGTCCGCAGTTCATTTACCAACCGGGATTTACCCACACCGCTTTCACCCCCAACAAGCCAGGCTGAACCTTGTCCAGCTTTAGCCTGGGTTAGAGCTTCCACCAATTGTGCCATCTCGGCTTCACGCCCAATAAAGGTAGCGGCTTGCAGGTAGCTTTCGCGGATAACGGCCGTTTCTTCTGGCACAGGCAACCCGGCCGCTTCGGCCAGAGCCACCGATATAGCTTCTACCCGGCCGTATCGTTGGGCTGGTTTTTTGGCCAGCAAACGGCCGATGACGACTGCCAATTCCCCCTCAATGCCACTCAAATCGGGGTCACCGTCTAATACCCGATCTAGTAATTCGTGGTCTAACGGGGCAAAGGGGTGGTGCCCGGTGAGAATTTCGCAAGCCATCACCCCAACAGCATAAAAATCGGCCGCTACGGTGTAAGGCTCACCTTCCCATATCTCAGGAGCCGCGTAATAAACCGTGCCTCCCTGGGAACTGCTACCAGAAACCTGGCTGTCGGCCAGGCCAAAGTCCAACACCCGCACCCGCCCCTGGCTCACCAGCACGTTTTCCGGTTTCAGGTCGCGGTGCAAAATGCCCCGCCGATGTAAATAGGCCAGGGCTTGCAGCAGTTGTTCTATCAGGTCAATTTTGTAACTTAACGGTTTTCCCGCTGCTTCCGCCAGGATGGTTTTGGCTTCCGACAGGTAAGTCATGGTGAAAAAGGGTTGTTGCTCTGCGTCGAAACCGTAATCCAACACGCTGATGATGTTGGGATGGCGCAACCCGGCCAGGGTTTGGAACTCCCGTGCCAGAGCCAGACGCAAAGCCCCTTCTGTTTCATTTTCCAGGGTACTGGCTGTCAGGTACAACCGGTCGGTGGCGGTAACTTGTTTCAGGGCTACAATTTCCCCGTTCAGTCGGTCGGTGGCGCGGTGGACAATGCCCATGCCGCCTTGACCCAGGGTGTCGTGGAGGTGATAACGGCCGTTGACCACCCCCATCACCGGCAATGGCACAGGAGCAGACCGGGTTTCCTGCTCACGCACCATCTCCTCATACAACCGCACAATTTCCCCATTTTCCGGCACATTATTTAAGAACGAAGCCCGAATAACCTCATCTTTAATCTTGTTGGCCTGCTCTTGCAAGGTGCTGTACGCTTGTTGGAGCAACACCTCGGCGCGCGGGTCGCCAATGGCGCGGAAAACACGGTACAGCTTGACTACGCTGATAGCCCACTGCCATTCACCAGCAAAACCTTTCTCAGTCATATGCGTCCACACTTTCCCGGCATAGATTTGCGCTTGGATCAGATCGCCCTGTTGTGCAGCCACGTCCGCCAAGCCCGCCCAGGTTTCTACTAATGTAAAGGTAAAGTCCACTTTTTCCTGGAGAGCTTCAGCTTTTTGATAAGCGGCTTGGGCTGATGGTATTTCGTGTGTGTCACACAGCAAATGCCCCACAAAATTCCAGGTGAAAGCCTCTGACCAGGGATCATTCAGCATTTGTTTGGCTTGAATCGCCTGCTCCAGATAAGCTTTCGCTTGTGTGTAGTCTCCAGCCCGATACGTAGCTATCCCTAAGTTATTCAAACCATAACTCACACCTACCTGGTCCACAATTTCCCGGTTCAGGTTGGTCGCCGCTTCTAATTGTTGGATTGCGTGGGTGTATTGTCCTAGAAGGCTATTGATGTATCCCAGGTTGCCAAGGGCCGTGATTTCACAATAGATGTCGCCCGTTTTTTGCGCCAACAGCAAACTTTGCTCAGTATATTTTAGGGATTGGTCATACTCACCCAAAAAGATATGGGATATTCCCAAATTGCCAAGAGTCCTCATTTCGCCCACAAGATTCCCTGCGGCCCGTGCAATGGCTAAACTTTTGTGTGTGTGATGAATGGCTTGGCGAAAGTCCCCTTTGGAAGCCCACAAAAGGCCCAAAACTCGGTGGACAAAATCCGCTGGTTTGCCCAGTGTTTGCAAGATGGCTTCACTTTCCAGCACCTTTGTTAATGCTTGTTCACTACTGCGGCGGCGGTCTAACATGTACGCCCAAATCGCCAAAATTTCCGCACGTTGAGATTCCGCCCCCATCTGTTGAGCGAAATCATGGGCCTGCTGGCACAAATCTTCCGCCAGGTCGAATTGGCTTTGAATTTCCACCAACTCAATTTGCAGAATGGCCACAGCCAAACGTTTGGCATCATCTTGTAACTGTTCCGTCACATCCATAAGTTGCTGAATGACTTCGGTTTGCATCGTGCGTTCGCCGAGGAAATTCAATGTCTTAAATTGCGCCGTCAGCACGTCATAACGCTGATTGAAATCCTCGCTAGGAAGTAACTCCAGCGCACGAGCGAAGAGTTGCCGGGCTTCGCGGTGGGCGAATTGGGTGGCGGCGTGGCGAGCAGCTTGCAGGGAGTAGGTCATCTCTTTTTCGGGGTTGAGAGCGGCTCGCCAGTGGTAGGCCAGCCGTGCCGCCTGGTCGGGTTCATTGGGGTGAAGTTGCTCCAATGCTC
>CAZPEJ010000404.1:0-5099 GCA_964585465.1 uncultured Ardenticatenaceae bacterium | reverse complement strand
TTATGGCTGAATTAAGCCACCATTTACAAAAACTGGCTGAAATCGCTTGGGAAAACAAACTGAAAGGGAAAACTCTCAAGAAAAATTCCCTGATGATGCCATTAGATCATATTTTCCAGAAGCTCAACCAACGCAGTCAACCTTTTGATGATGAAGCTCTCAAAGCGGTTATCATCCAGGACATTTTTGACTACCTGGAACGGATTGCTGATGAGCAATACAAACCAGGCAAACGAAAAGTGACTGCTATTACAGAATTTGTGCGACTCTTTTTCAATGAAATGTATCAGGGTAGTTATCAAGGGAATCGTACCCGTTTATTGGCGGACGAAAAATTACTCCGTTCAGCATTTCTATTTTACATCCGACAAGAAATTTTCCGTAAACCAGATACGCAAGAAGCAGAATAAACCAGAGATCTAGTTTGTTATCTCACAACAAGGAGCAAATCATGACTATTATGAATCAATATAATCACCACTTTTTACCTGCTTATAGTAATTATCCGCAAGGACGGTATATCACGTTGATTTTGGTGCGATGGATTGAAAGCGTAGCGATCTTTCGTACAGAGGGGAGTGGAGAGCCACTTATCAAAGAATTTGTTCATGGCGGACAAAAAGGGGGTGAACCTATTCAGCGAGTAGTGATTAGTAAACGTAAACAAACGGCCGTTGAGCGGCGTACTGGGCGCGAACTTCTCCGACAACTCAATTTGCTCCATAGCACAAAAGATGGAGGTATTTGTGCCTTGAACCGCAATAATCCGTGCGAAAAGTGTATAGATTGTATGACCTATGGGTATGCAGCTGGGGGAGGTGGCGCACAAAAAGCACGGGTCATCACTGATGATGCTTTTAGTTTGCATCCCACCCAACAAATTGTAGGCACCAAACAGTTTAATGCTCTCTATGACAACAGCACGATGCGTGATCCTGAAGACCCTAAAAAAGCATCTTCCAGTATTGGGACAGATGAATATGTGAAGCCCCAGGCTGTTTTTTTGGATATGGAGACCTTGAAAGATGTCACATTAGGAGAATTTCAATATGTGTTAGGAAATGTATTACGCAGTTCTCGTTACGGAGCGATCTCCTCTCGCATTGGCAAGGTGCAAAATGAGTTATTAGGTGTGGTATTGAGTGACTGTGAGCTATTTAGCAATTTGGAACTCACCCAAACCACTTACGATATTGTACGAGGTGCCAGTCAGGAATTAGATTTTCCCCTACCTAAACAAATTGTTCACGTTGCAGTTCAACAGGCTGCAAACCATCTTATTAAACGGGTTGTAGGTAAAACCACAATTTTATCTTCTGATGAATTAGCCCAACTGCATCAGGAAATTATTGCTCTCTATGCAGACGAAACGGCCGTTTCTACCCTGCTACACCAAACTAGCAAAATTTATGGGCCACAATAGACCAAAAGGAACCGTCTATGACTGTCATTTACCAGTGCCGCCTGACTCTGTTAGAACCAACCTTTTTTAGCAGCCAGGAAATCAGTAACTATTATCAGACAGCCCCCCTGATTGGTAATTACGCATTGGCCTATGCTCTAGGATTGTGCCATACACCCTATTTCAATGATGGCTCTATTCATTACAAAGCTCACTTACTGCCGTTAAATGAAAAAGGAGCATATGTTACACCAGCCACCCTGCAAGGAGCACCCCGTTTTACCCTGGCACAATTCAATGCCCAACCAGATGCTTATTGGTATGCCATGGCTAACAATGTAATTGTTACTCGCCCTGATGGTACATGGATAGAAAAAGATGGTTCCAAATGGTATGTTAAACAAAACCTTAGTGAACGGGGCAAAGCGATTGGGTTAGAAAACCGCCCACAACATGGACACATCCGGTTTTTAGCAATTGGCAACATTGCTTCCTTTTACTTGATTAGCCAGCAAACCTGCCAATTGCCCAGTTATATTCGATTGGGAAAGTTTATGAGCAAGGCCCGGTTGGAGCAAACGGCCGTTTCCTACAAAGAAACAGATTTCACCCACGCTATCATTCCCTTCTTGCTCAATCCAGCCGACTTCAGTCCTGATACCCAACTCATCACCTTCGACCTGATCAATGTGCCACCAACACCGTTGGTTAAAAATAGTGCTATAAACGGCCGTTTTTATCAGCTAGATACTCAAACATACCTACCAATTGGGATGCGTTTTGGAGTTTCAGAACTGCCGTGATCACCATTCACTTAACCGGACAGGCGGAAAAAATAGCACCAGAAAACCCTTGGGGGCAAGCACAATTGCCTCTATACCATCAGCTTCGCACCTATCGTGCTTTGCAAGAAACAGCAACCCACCTGGTCTTAAACAGCTACAATACTGGCACAGGCAAAACCCGTGCGGCATTTTCATACCTCACTGACCTAAACGGCTGTCAAAAAGACGTTCTCCTTGTTGCTCCCACCAACGCCTTGCTCAACCAACATGCCACCGATGCCCAAAAATTTGTTCAAGAGCAAAAACTAGATTTCAAAATTATTCCTGTTACTGCCAAACTTATCCAAGAGCATCAACAAGATTTATTGGCTCAAGGTGATTATGATGATCTGAGGAAAGGTGAGATTTTGTTCCGTTTGATGCGGAACCCCCGCGAATTTTTTCCCAACGAATACCGTCGGCAAGGACTTTTGTTGGTGGTCAACCCCGACATATTTTATTATGCTCTGCTGTTTCAGTACGGCTCAAATGATCAGGTCAATTTGTTCCAGCAATTCTTAACAGCGTTTACCTATATCATCATTGATGAATTTCACTACTATGACGAAAAACAACTGACTTTTTTTCTCTTTTTCTTCGCCATCAGTCAAAAATTAGGCTTTTTTACCCACCGTGAACGTAAAATTTGTTTGCTTTCTGCCACTCCAACCATTCACGTCAGAGAATACCTGGATGGGCTGTTTCAAAAAAATTGGCGATGGATCAACCCAGAGAACGAGCCTTCCGAAAGTGCAAATTACCCAACCATTACCACCTTAACACCGCTAAACCTTACTCTATCGAGTGATGATTTAGAAGGGTGGGGGCAGGCAAACGGCCGTTCTCTGACACAATGGGTACACCAAAACCACCAAGATGGAGCCATCATCAGTGATTCATTGCGGCGCATTAACCGCTTGTACACCCTGCTACGCCCCTATTTCTCCGAGGCAACAATGGGGCGTATTACTGGTCCCGAACCTGAATCAGCCCGCCAGAATGCCACGGCACGACCATTAATTTTAGCCACCCCTACTGTAGACATCGGTTATAACTTCGATAAACTCAACAAAAAACGACAAAACATAGACTTTTTAATCTGTGAAGCTCGTTTTGGAGACGATCTTATCCAAAGAATTGGGCGGGCAGGGCGTATTTTAGGAAAATCTGAAATAACTGCTCCCAGTACGGCCGTTGCCCTGATCAAAGACAGTGCCTTAGATATTTTGCGCCCTTACCATGGACAAACCTTAAGCCGTACCGAACTCAAAAACATCATTCACCAAAACCCAGAAAACTTTCCCCAAAAACATAATTTAACGGGTTATATTCGCAGCTGGGCAATTACAGAAGTCTTCTATCCGATCCACAGAACTTTTGGGTTAGTACGAGAGGATATACAAAACCAATTAGAAGAGTTGTATCAACAACTGCACAAACTATTCGAGAGGCGTGATTCCTCATTCAAATCCCTTCAAGGCTATTTCAAAAAATATTATTACCGCGAAAAGTGGTTAAAGGAACTATCAAACAAACCAATACCCTACAACCATGAAACGGCCGTTCATGTTTGCGATTGGTTCAAGTTTCGCGGAGAACCTGAAGAATACCGCCCAGAAGATATTCAACCATATTTAAGTCATGAAAACGTACTAGCAACCTCTGCCCAAAAAGCTGCATTACGGCAATTTGTTGATAGTCAAGTACACCTTACAAAATCTCTATTTAACTTTCGGGAGTCGTTCCAGGGGCCAACGGCCGTTCTTTTCGACCCTGATCATTTACTTTCCAGTCTACTCATCAATGCCTATGACCTGTTTCATATCGTAGAAGGGTACAATGTTCAATGGTTAGAAACTCGTGCCGAATTTCTACACTTTTGCGGCGACACAGAATTAACAGGCCAATTTTACGGCCGTATCCTCAGCCACCGCACCCCACCCCTCTCCCTCGAACTCCATTACACAACCCAAGACTATTTTGAAGACTTCGCTCGTCAGTGGGAATGTAAACCCGTCGCCCTCAATGGCTTCAAACTCTATGCCCGTGAACGAAAAGGAGACAGAACACCCATAGATACTCGTATCGTTACAGCCCTTCAGGAAGAATTCATCACCTTATTACTAATTCCTATGGATATGAAAGGGTGGGCCATCCGCGCCCTTAAAAACAGCCCTATCTATACCCGACAACTGTTTGTCACCTTTCCTGATCATCAGCAAAAAGAATATAGTGCCTACCCGGGCAAAGCAGCCTGGATCGCCCACAGCGAGCTTCAGATTGCCTTCAAAATCCGCGATTACATGAAACCCCAAGTCTTCATTTACTAATTCACCCTTCGTCCCTCGTAATTCCCATGACAACCCTCTACTCCCTCATTATTCGCCTCACCGCCTCCCACACCGCCCACCTCCGCATGACCCAGGGCCACCTGGCCCACGCCGCCTTCCTCCACATCGTCCAACAAGTAGACCCCGACCTCTCCCAAACCCTCCACGACACCAACGGCCGTAAACCCTTCACCCTCTCCCCCCTGGAAGGTTTTGGCCAGGGCCGCGACGGCTACCTCCCCATCCGCGCCGGGCAAGAAGGCTGGCTGCGCGTCACCTTGCTCGACCCCGCCCTCTTCCACACCTTCATCCGCTACTTCCTGCAAGGCAGCGTCCGCCCCATCATTCGCCTGGACAACACCACCTTCCACATCACCGAAATCCTCAGCACCCCTGGCAGCCACCCCCTGGCAGGTTACGACACCCTGGAAAATCTGTGGCAGCAATGGGAAACGGCCGTTTGCCCCACCCCGCACCACACGCACGGAATACGCACCCCCCCCCCCCACAGCCACAAAAAAAAACCCCCCCCCCCCAAACCAA
>CAZPEJ010000403.1:0-5108 GCA_964585465.1 uncultured Ardenticatenaceae bacterium | reverse complement strand
TAGGAACGCGGATTAAATACCCTACAAGAGATTAGAGATTGGAGATTGAACCAATCTTTAATCTCCAATCTCCGTTCTGTAAGTTGTTTGTAACTGTTCAACCTCTCTGGGGTTTAACCGCAAAGCACACAAAGATTTTCTTTTTTCTTTGCGCCCTTTGCGCCCTTTGCGGTGAATCGTTACAAAATTTTTATTATTTGTTTTCAGTCGGCGCAGGCCGACTTTGCAAAGGTTGGTGCAGTTTTAACTGCCGTAGCTGTATCGTTACAATTTTCATTCCTTAATGTAACGATTCGGGCATACTATGTTTTGAACCTTGATAGTCGGCACAAGTTTGTATTGGAAACATTGTTTGTTTTAAGCGTTATGATCCTGTAAACCATGACATCTCACATTCTAGTCGTAGAGGATGAAATCAATATCCGAATCTTTTTGGAAGATTTATTGCGGGGGGAAGGATACCGGGTAACGGCCGTTGCCAGCGGTGAGTCGGCACTCCAACACATTGTTTTGCACCGGTTTGATCTGGCCCTATTGGATTTGAAATTGGAAGGTATCAGTGGCATTGAAGTCTTGAGGGTGCTGCATGAAAAATCCCCCGAAACAACAGTTATCATCTTAACAGCGCACGGTTCGTTGGAAACGGCCGTTCATGCGTTGCGTTTGGGGGCACACGATTACCTGTTCAAACCGTGCGAAGCAGATGAGCTACGGCAAAGTGTACGCCGGGGATTACAAAAACAGATTCAAGAACAGCAACAAAAACAAAATCTGTGGCTGTTAGAACAAGCCCTCAACACCACCTTAAATAACTTGCGGGCAGCAGTAGGTGTGATTCCCCCCCAAACTCCCTCACCAACCGAGCCAGTTGCAGACAAACCCTCTGTTTTACAACATGGGGCGATTCAGGTTGATCTGGCAAGACACACGGTGACGTTTAACGGCCGTTTACTCAAGCTCACCCCCATTCAATTCGACCTGTTAGCCCACCTGGTAGCCCAGGCCCCTCGTGTCGTCTCCACCCAAGAGTTAGTCACCCATCTGTATACACATGGCACGCTGCTGGCAGAAGACAGCGATGTCATTCGCACCCATGTTTACCGCATTCGCCAGACCATCAAAGAGGCGGGCGGGGATGCCGAGTTCATTCGCACCATTCGCGGCATTGGCTTTGCTCTGCAAGAGTAAAACCCCTTTGTCAGAGGAAACTCGCGCGGCGGTGCGGGGAAACAAAAAAACTCTGCGCCCCTGCGCCGCCGCGCGAAAAATCTCCCCAATCACATGCCCTCAATTGTCACACTCCCCTCACAGAACTGTGACAAAGTTATCATGTAACCGAAATAGTATCTTTTACCCCTTTCCATTATCCTGGTGGCAGATCATTACTTTATTCCTAAGGGTTCGGCCGTTTAACGCTTCAGCCTTTCCACCCCGTTAATTGGCCCCTTTAGAGGAGACATTGTGACAAAACCTATCGCATTGGTTATTGAAGATCATGAAGAATCGGCCGATATTTTTTCCATCACCCTCCGTGAAACAGGTTTTGAAACCTTCGTCGCCGAAGATGGACAAACGGCATTACAGCTATTAACCAGCCAACGGCCGTCTCTGGTGGTACTCGATTTACATCTTCCCCACATATCAGGGGAAGAAATCCTGTACTGGATGCGCCAGGATGCCCAAATGGCCCAAACCTGGGTGATTGTGGCAACGGCCGATGTTCGCAAAGCCAAATTTATTGAAAACGCGGGCGACACCTTTTCCATCGTCTTGTTAAAACCCATCAGCACCGGATTGTTACACTCTTTAGCTTCTCGGATTAACAACTATCACCTTGTAACCTCGTAAAATGAGAACTTTCGGCGCAACGTTCCGCTCCATTCAACACACCCTTTTCGCCCTTCGCGCGGCCCATTTTGGCAAACAACTACTGTTTATCTTGGCAGTATTGACCAGCTATATCGGGCTGCGTCTGTTTCTCAACAGGTGGGTAGACCACGATGCTTTGAACCCATTTTCCCTCATTCCGGTTGTGGGAGTAGCCTGGTTTTTGGGCCAACGGGCAGGTGGAGTTTGTGGTTTGCTTATTTTTCCTGCTCACATCCTATTGGCAAACCTGCGTATCCCTGGGTCAGGGTTAGAATTTTTATGGGAAAGTGAGTTTAACCAAATAGGTTCCATTTTCCTGATCCTCATTGGGGTTTGGGTAGGGCAAACTCGCAATTTGCAGGACAAATTAGAGACAGAATTACAACAGCGGCAACTGGCAGAAACCGCTTTGCGCCAAAGTGATATTCGTTTCAAAAACTTTATCGAACAAGTCCCCGCCGCCATTTACATGGATGAGGTAGATGACAATAAAATGATTCCTACCGCCTACATCAGCCCACGTTTTGGAGCCATGTTGGGTTATTCGACACAACAACTGCTTTCTAGCCCTTATTTCTGGGACGCACTGCTGCACCCGGAGGATCGGGAACAGGCATTGGCAAAAGACGAACAACATTACGAAACGGCCGTTCCGCTGGCACAGGAATATCGTATGGTGACACAAAGCGGCCGGGTGATTTGGGTGCGTGATGAAGCCGTCATTGTACGGGATGAAACGGCCGGAAAAACATTGAGCCAGGGTGTTCTGTTAGACATTACCGACCGAAAACAGGCCGAAGAAGCCCTGAAAAAAAGTGAAGAACAGTTCCGCCTCGTTTTTGAGTTGTCACAAATTGGGCTGGCCATAACCTCCCTAGACGGCCGTTACCAGCGAGTCAACCAAACCCTGTGCAACCTGTTGGGGTATGAAGCCACTGAACTAATCGGCAAACCCTATGCCGACGTAACACACCCAGAAGACCTGGAAACCAACCTGATGTTGCGAAAAAGTTTGTTAAGTGGCGAAATCTCCAACTTCCAGATGGAAAAACGGTACATCACCAAAACAGGCCACATCATTTATGTCATCTTACAAGTGGTATTGGTGCGAGACGAAGACAGCCGCCCCTCCCACTTTTTGGCCGAAGTTGTAGACATCACCGCCCGCGAAAAATCTCGTCAGGAACTTTTGGAACGGGAAGCCCGCACCCGGCAACTCTACGAAATCACCTCCCAGGTTTCCCAAGACATCGAAGAACAAATCAACCATGTCCTGGCCGAAGCCCGGCGACTGTTAAACCTGGACATGGGAATCATTAGCCAGATTCAACAAGAGCAATACACCATTTGTTACGTCAGTGCGCCAACAATGAACCTGCATGTGGGGCAAACCTTTCCCATTCAAAACACATTTTGCCATCTCGTGATGCAAAAAAATGACGTTTTCACCCTGCAACATGTCAGCCAATCGCCGCACCAAAACCACCCCTGCCATACCATGCTGCAACTCGAATCCTACATTGGGGTGCCCTTACAAGTTCATGGCACTCGTTATGGCAGCCTGGGGTTTGCAGGTTTACAGCCCAGAAACACCCCCTTCCAGGCAGCCGAACGGGATTTTGTGGAACTTTTGGCCCGGTGGGTCAGTTCTGCTATTGAGCGAAAAACGGCCGAAGAAACCCTGGCCGAAACCCAAAAAGCGTTAATTCAGGCCCGCGACCAGGCCATCGCCGCCAGCCACGCCAAATCCGAACTGCTGGCAAATGTCAGCCACGAACTACGCACCCCACTGGGGGCCATTTTGGGCCACGCCGAAATTTTACAAGAAGGCATCTTGGGGCCAGTGTCGGAACGACAACATAAAACCCTGGGCAAAATTATCAGCAGCACCAACTACTTAACCAGCCAGGTAAATGATTTGTTGGATATGTCCCAGCTAGAAGCAGGCAAGTTAAAACTACAATTGGAGCTATTTTCACCAGCCCACATTTTGGCCCAGGTGCAGGCACAAATGAGCATTTTGGCTGAAAGTAAAAATTTGCAGTTAATAACTGCCATCAGCGATGCCGTGCCATCTACCCTATGTGGCGATCCCTTGCGGGTGAAACAAGTGTTAATCAATCTGGCGGGTAATGCCATCAAGTTTACGGAGGTAGGAAAAGTTGAGATCCGTTTTGATAAACCAAACGGCCGATATTGGTCTCTGGAAGTTTGTGATAGCGGCCCCGGCATCCCCCTGGAAGCACAACCTTACATTTTTGATGCCTTTTGGCAAATGGACAATTCCATCACCCGCAAACAAAAAGGGGCTGGCCTGGGTCTGTCCATTGTGAAACAACTGGTAGATTTAATGGGAGGGCAAATTTCTCTGTATAGTAACAAAGAAGAAGGCACCACATTTACCGTGCGGTTGCCACTATCTTAAACAACCATCCCAGTGAGTACGGCTCACTGAGTACTAAATACTGCCATTAACACCACAAGAAGGAATCTGTTGCATGAGTTCATTAGCATTTATCATTGAGGACGATCCTGCCTTGAGCGAAATTTTCACCGTCGCGCTAGAGGAAGCAGGGTACACCGTTGAAGCCTTGATGGATGGGGAAACAGCCATGGCCCGCCTGGCGTTAACCACCCCGGCGGTTATTATTCTGGATTTACACCTGCCCTATATTTCGGGGGAAACCATTTTTCATTTTATCCGTGAAGAAAAACGACTAAATAGTGCGTGGTTGGTACTGGCAACGGCCGATTTTCGCCGTGCCGATTTGTTACAAAACAAAGCAGATTGGGTATTGCTAAAACCCATTAGTTTTACCCAACTACGTGATCTAACTCACCGCCTGCTCTCCAATCCGAAAAACCCGATACTTGAACCTGAGGAGTAATACCCACGTAAACATCAAGTTCTCACAACACGTTTTATGTCAAATTTTCTGGCTAATATGAGTTATTTAGAGGTTATTCCTGACTTGAATAGTCACCCTGGAAGTTTCATGTTAAATACCGCCGCCTCAGAAAAAGTTCATATTTTGTTAATAGAAGATGACCCCGCAGCGGCAGACCTGCTCAGGTTCACGTTGAACAAAATAGGAGGGGGTGGTATTTCATTAGAACGGGTCGAACGACTCCAAAAGGGGTTAGAGCGGCTAAGGCAAGACGACATTGACATGATCTTGTTAGACCTGTCGCTGCCAGACAGTTTCGGGTTCGACACCTTCTCCCTGGTCTATGCGCGT
>CAZPEJ010000402.1:0-5113 GCA_964585465.1 uncultured Ardenticatenaceae bacterium | reverse complement strand
GTTCACTGTTCACTGTTCACTGTCCACTGTTCACTGTCCACTGTTCACTGTCCACTGTTCACTGTGTACTGAATACTGCTCCACCTCTGATATCATTGACGTGTCACTACCCCTGACATATAATTTGTGTTGTCAAAATTTCGGAACACTGTTTCATAATGCGAGACAAAACCTGGAACATGAGCGCGGAAAAATCAAATTCGGCCGTTCAATCCATCCAACGAGCAGTCAACATTCTGCGTAGCTTCACCGAGGCAGAGCCAGAACTCAGTGTCACCACTTTGAGTAAACGCCTGGAGCTACACAAAAGCACCGTCTATCGGCTGTTGATAACGTTGGAAGCGGAGGGGTTAATCCACCAAAACCCAGAAACGGAAAAATACCGCCTGGGTGTTGGGTTGGTAAGCCTGGCAGGGGTGGCTTTGGGGCGGATTAACGTGCGCGGGGTGGCGCAACCCCACATGAACACGTTGGCGGAGTTGTCCCAAGAAACGGTGAACTTGACGATTTTAGATGGGAAGGAGTGTGTCAATATCGAACGAATTGCCAGCCCCAAACCTATTCAGTATGTGGGTTGGATCGGCCGTCGCACCCCGCCCCATGCTACAGCCAGTGGTCAGGTGTTGCTGGCACACCTGACGGCCGTTGAACGGGATGTTATTTTGCCAGAGCCATTAACGGTTTTTACCCATCAAACCATTACAGCGCGGCCCATTTTGGAGCAGGTTTTGGCGCAGGTGTGCCAGCAAGGGTACGCCATTGTGCATGAGGCCTATGAGAAAGAGTTCAGCGCGATTTCTGCCCCGGTGTATAACCACCAACGGCGGGTAATTGCAGCTCTCTCAATCTCTGGGCCAATTTACCGTTTGGGGCCGGGGCAAATTGAATCTTTTATTGAACCAATCACCCATACGGCGGGGTTAATTTCGGCCGATTTGGGCTGTTTTCCATTGCATAGGGTGGAGTGATGTAGGAGGGAGGTATGATTCATCTAACCGCACATGACATTGTTCCTGAACGGCCGTTTACCCATCCCAACCAGACGGTGAAAGATTTGATCACCCTCAAATACCTGGCAGACGAACTGAGCCGGCTGCTAGAAACACCCCAGGTTTATGCCCAACACCGTCAACCCATCACCCTTCATCACCCCAAACCAGATGAATGGACACACCGCCAGATTCTAAACCAACCCGAACGATTGCTCACTGCTCCCCAGTTAACCATTGTCGGATTTCTCAGCTTCAAACGGCGTAATGCAGATGTTTCGTTGGCCCAAGCGTATGACAAATTGTTAGTGGCAGAAATCCCCCAATACCCAGACCTGCTCAGTTATAGCAGCATTGCCCACAGTTCGGGCGACTTTAGCAATCTGGTTGTTTTTGCCGATGCTAAAGGCAAAAGCCATTGGAGCCAGAGCCGCGCTCACGCCGAAGCCGTGCAAAATCTGGCCCCCAATTATTACGCCTCGGTGCGCCTGTACAATGGTGTTTTGCCGCAGGGCATTATGGCTAGTGAACTGTTGTACTTAACGGCCGTTAAATACTTCGATTATCAGAGTAGCCCCGTGTGGGATGCTGTGCGCCTGCTCAACTAACCCGCCTATGAACCCTGTTACCCGCCCCGCCCGCCGCGAACGCCGCCGCGACACCTTCCAATCCCCATTGGCCGACAAACCATTCCGCCAGCTACAAAACCCTCTCGCCCCTGTCCAGGTTTTATCGGAGGAACAGCTTGAGCAGATTCACCTGGCTTCGATGCACATCCTGGAAACTATCGGCATTGACTTCCTGGATGATGAAACCTTGACGTATTGGGCCAACGCCGGGGCCAAAGTTGACCACAAAACCCAACACGTTTGGATTGACCGGGGGTTGTTGCTGGAAACGATCCACAAGGCACCTGCCACCTTTACCTTGCAAGCCCGCAACCCGGCCCATTCTCTGTGTGTGGGGGGTAATTATGTCAACTTTTGCACAGTGGGCGGGGCACCATTTTATGCCGACCTGGAACGGGGGCGGCAGCCTGGGACATTGGCAATGTTCCAACAGATGACTAAACTGGCCCAGATTTGCCACCCGATTCACATTGTCGAGGGGCTGCTGCTGGAGCCGCAGGACATTCCTGTCCCACTGCGCCATCTGGAAAAGGGGTTTTGGCAATTCACCCTTACCGATAAAGTGGTCACAACGGCCGCACACGGCCGTTCTATTGCCCAAGATTATATCAATATGGCGGCCATCGTTTTGGGTGGCCTGGAAACAATCCAACAAACCCCCGCGTTTGCCGCCGTTGTCAACGCCAACAGCCCACTGCGGTTTGATGAACGGATGTTAGGCGGGTTAATCACCTACGCTCGCTACGGTCAGCCCCCCATTGTTACCCCCTTCATTCTGGCCGGGGCCATGAGTCCTGTCACCCTGCCCGCCGCCATTGCCCAACAAAACGCCGAAGCCCTGGCGGGTATTGCCCTGACACAACTGGTCAACCCAGGCACGCCAGTGGTGTATGGCGGGTTCACCACCAACATTGACATGCAAACAGGTAGTCCGGCATTTGGGACACCGGAAGGGGCGTTGGCTTTTTTTGCCGGGGCGCAACTGGCGCGGCGGTACGGGTTGCCTTATCGGGGTAGTGGTGGGTTGAATAATGCAAAAACGGCCGATTACCAGGCCGCCTTTGAAACCCAGATGAGTCTGTGGCCTGCTGTATTAGCCCATGCCAACATCATCATTCACAGTGCGGGCTGGTTGGAGGCCGGGCTGGTCTGCTCGCTGGAAAAGTTCATCCTGGATATAGAAGGGCTGGCAACCATGCACCATTTTTTGGCCGGGTTGCACATCACCCCCGACGCTTTTGCCCTGGACTCGATTGCAGAAATTGGCCCTGGTGGGCACCATTTTGGCACCGCACACACGCTGGAGCGGTATCGCACTGCCTTTTATTTGCCTGTGGTGGCAGACCGGCAAAACTTCCAGACGTGGCAAGAACAAGGGGGGTTAGATGCGGCCCATCGGGCACACAACCTGGCAAAACAGTTATTAGCCCATTATGAACAACCGGCAATGGAAACGGCCGTTGCCGAGGAGCTAAAAACATACATTGAAAAAAGAAAATTAGAGATTATGGAGGTTATAAAATGAACACAATTCCCAAATCTGTCAAATATGTGGTAGTTGGAGCCGGGGTACATGGGCTGAGTGTAGCCTGGCATCTGGCAATGGAACTGGAAACACGCAAACGGGGCAGCGGAGCCGATGTAATTGTGCTGGACAAAAACGGCCCAGGGGCAGGGGCTTCGGGCATTGCTTGTGGCTGTGTTCGCAACTTTTACATGACCGAACCCATCCACGCCCTGCTGCGCCATAGTGTAGATGTGTGGATGGTGGATCCCGTCGCTTTTGGTTTCCAACAGGTGGGGTATGTGTCGGCCGGGGAGGCCAACCAGATTGGCGATTACGAACGGATTCACCAGAGCCAAAACCGTGTGGGGTATCACTCCGATGTGTATGTAGGGAATGAAGCCCGCCATTTTCTTAAAACCCTCTGGCCCGACTTCAAAACCGATGGCATAGATGTAGCCCTACACGAAAAAGTTAGTGGGTATGCAGGTACACGGCAAGTCATCAAAGGGCTGGCACAAAAGTGCGCCGACCATGGGGTGCGTGTTTTGAGTGGGGTGGAGGTGTGTGAGTACAACATGCAGGCGGGACAGGTAAAAAGCATTGTCACCAACCAGGGGGAGATTGCCTGCGATCTAGTAATTTGGGGGCTGGGGGCCTGGACACCAACACATTGGCAGATGTTGGGGAATCCGATGGCGTTGGATTGTTACTATCCGACTGGCGAGATGGTGCATAAAGATATGTGGACGTATTGGCGGTTGTTAGAAGGGGAGGTGTATTATGAAAAACCTTACCTGACGGCCGCTGGTATGAATCCGCCGGTGCTGCATGTGGAAAGGATGAATACACCGGTAATTGACCAGGTAACGGGGCAGGAGTTAAAAAATTACACCTACGTTTATTTCAAAAATGGTAATGAACGGATGGATAAACCAGGGCTGCAAGGGGGAACCGTGCCGGTGAAGTTAGGCCCCAAAGCCACGACCGACCCCTACGGCCACGACAACGATGAATACCAGGCGGAAGTGCCGTTTGCCGATTATCTCTGTTCAGCGATGGCTCAAACCATGTCTCGTTTTGAAGGGTGTCGGCCGAATTTCCGTGAACGGCGCAACGGGGGTATTGGGGCGTTTACCCCGGACAATATCCCGGTGTTTGATTGGGCGGCTGGTAATGTGTATATGATTGCCGATAGCAATCATGGTTTTAAGATGTTGGGGGCCGGGAAGCTGGTAGCGGCTTATTTGATGGGGGATGAGGTGGCCGATTTGAAACCGTTTGCTTTCGGCCGTTTTGCCGCCGGGAAAACCTTTGGCTCCACCAACAGCCACTCGCCCTGGGTGTGAGGCAAACGGTAGCCGTTTTATGTTTTCACCTCCGGCCCCTTCCCGTCAAACAGAACTGTGGGCAGGTATTCGATCCGAACTACCCATTGCCCTGGGGGTGATTCCCTTTGGCATGATTTTTGGGGTTTTGGCGTTGGCAGCGGGTTTGCCCCCGCTGCTGGCGCAAGCCATGTCTTGCATTATCTTTGCTGGTTCTGCCCAGTTTATCGGGGTGCAACTGATGGCCGTGCAAACACCCGCCCTGGTGTTGTTGTTCACTACCTTCATCGTCAACCTGCGCCACTTGCTTTACAGTGCTTCCATGGCTCCTCACTTGCGCCATCTCTCCCCAGCCTGGCGTTGGCTGCTGGCCTACCTGCTCACCGACGAGGCATTTGCCACCACTGTTGTGCATTACGGCGACGAAAAAATCCCCCCGGCCAATAAACATTGGTTTTTTCTGGGGGCCGGGCTGACGTTGTGGATTAGCTGGCAAAGCAGTACGGCCGTTGGCATTTTCCTCGGTACTCAGGTGCCCGAAAGTTGGGCACTCGATTTTACCCTGGCTCTTACTTTTATTGGGATTGTGGTGCCTGCCCTGAAAGATGTGCCCCACCTGGCTGCCGCGTTGGCTGCTGGTTCGGTGGCTGTGTTGAGTGCCAA
>CAZPEJ010000401.1:0-5120 GCA_964585465.1 uncultured Ardenticatenaceae bacterium | reverse complement strand
CAGGTTGACGGGGAGAAACGGCCGTTTCCCGCTCTTCTCGCCACCACAACAGGCACGGGTGCATCATCGTTGTAGGGGGGAAGTTCATCACCTTGAGAAATTGACTATACACCACCGTATCCTCCGTCATCATGTGATAAAGACGGCTCCGGCGGCGTACATGCCCCTCCAACAACGGATCGAAAGATAGGTTGAGCGTTTTTATGCTAAAAAAAAGAGATTGAAGACCGTTCCCAATCTCCAATCTCCTCACTATTCACTGTTTACTGTTCACTGTTCACTATTCACTGTTCACTGAGTACTGTTCACTGTCTACTAAACACTCCCTACTCCGCCCTCTCCGATGCCTTACTCAATGCCCGTTTCACATACACCACCGCCATCTGCCGACGGTAATCCGCGCTGGCGTGAATATCACCCATCACTTCACCACCCAGGTCATTGGCAACCGCCGCCGCCGCCGCCGCAATGTTTTCGGCCGTTAAGGTTTTGCCCACCAGGGCCGCCGCCACCGACGGAGCCGCCGTTGCTTTGGGGGTCAAACCACCCACCGCCACACGGGCTGCGCTGCAAACACCACCAGAAACCGTTACTTGCACCGCCGCCCCCACCATCGCATAACGCGACGCGGGGTTCACCAGTTTGGCATACGCCGAGCCAGTACCAGCCCCTTCGTTGGGAACAGAAACGGCCGTTAAAATTTCCCCGTCCGTCATCGCTGTAGTAAACAGGTCTACAAAAAACGCATCAGCCGCCACCGCGCGTGAACCACCCGCCCCGGCCAGATGGAACGTTGCTCCCAAAGCCATAAACACCGTTGGCAAGTCCGAAGCCGGGTCAGCGTGGGACACATTCCCACCCACTGTGCCCCGATTCCGCACCTGTGGGTCGCCAATGCCACCAGCCGCTTCTGTCAGCGCAGATGGCAAACCTGCCGCCGCCGCTACCATTGCGTGAGTGGTCAACGCCCCAATGTTATGGCTGCCATTGCTGGCCGAAATGCCTTTCAAATCTGCAATCCGCCCAATGTCAATCAACGTCCCCGGATCCGCCAGACGCAAATTCATAGCTGGAATCAGGCTATGCCCACCTGCCAGAAACTTACCCCCGTGCTGCGCTTGCAGGGACAACGCTTCCGCCACCGAACTGGCGCGATAATACTCAACTTGTGGTGGATACATTAGTCACCTCCATTTGAACTGTGTATAGCCCGGTAAACTTTTTCGGCCGTTAATGGAATATCAACATGTTTCACCCCCAGCGGAGCCAGCGCATCCATCACGGCATTGGCAATCGCCGGAGTCGAGGCAATCGTCCCCATCTCGCCCACACCTTTCACCCCTAACGGGTTGTGTGGCGAAGGGGTTTCTACCCGCCCCGTCTCAATCATGGGGAAACCATCCGCGCGTGGCATGGCATAATCCAACAACGAACCAGCCAGCAGCTGCCCATTGTCATCATACGCCCCATGTTCCCACAACGCCAGCCCCACACCATGAGCAATACCACCCACCACCTGGCCGCGCACAATCAACGGGTTAATCACATTCCCCACATCATCCACCGCCACATACCGTTGAATCTGCACCTCGCCCGTTTCCTTGTCCACCTCTACCTGGGCAATGTGAACACTATTGGGAAACGTAAAGTTGGCCGGGTCGTAATAAGCAAAATCTTCCAGCCCAGGCTCCACATCATCCGGCAGATTGTGGGCAGTGTAAGCGGCAAAAGCCAGTTCACCAAAGGCTTTGGCTTTGTCGGGTGATCCTTTTACATAGGCCTTGCCCGCGTCTGTGTCATACACCACATCGGCCGCATCCGCTTCTAACAGATGAGCCGCAATCTTGACCATTTTGCGTTTCAGTTTGTCTGCGCTCTTGACCAGAGCACTACCACCCACCGAAGTACTGCGACTGCCATACGTCCCCATACCATTGGGAATAACGGCCGTATCCCCATGTGAAATATCAATATCCTCCGGGTTAATACCCAACTGGTCAGCCACAATCTGGCGGAACGTCGTCTCATGCCCCTGCCCGTGCGTGTGCGCCCCTGTCAGCACCGTCACCTTACCCGTCGGATGCACCCGAATACCACCACTCTCCCAAAAACCCGTCACACCACCCAACGCCCCCGCCACCTTAGAAGGAGCCGGGCCGCTGGCCTCAATACAAGCCGACACCCCAATACCCACCAGTTTGCCTTGCTGCCGCGCCGCCGCCTGAGCCTGGCGCATCGCTGCATAACCAGACAATTCCACCGCTTTATCCATCACCGCCGCGTAATCGCCACTGTCATACAACAAAGCCACCGGCGTTTGATAGGGAAACTCAGAAGCCAGAATAAAATTCTTGCGCCGGAAAGCCACCGGATCCATCCCCAACTTCCGTGCCCCCAGGTCAACCAACCGTTCCACCACATACGCCGCTTCGGGTCGCCCCGCCCCACGATACGCATCCACCCAGACCGTATTTGTCAGCGTGCCCCACATCTCGCCATAAATCCCTGGAATTTTATACAACCCAGAAAGTAAGGTAATGTAAAAAGCGGTAGGAATCAGCGAAGCCACAATCGAAATATACGCCCCATTATTGGCCCAGGTACGCACATACAAACCCGTAATCGTGCCATCCGCCTTCATCGCCATCTTACAATAGGTCACATGATCCCGCCCTTGTGTGTCCGATTGGCTGGCTTCGGAGCGGGAAGAGACCCATTTCACTGGCCGATCCAGCTTGCGGGCTGCCCAGGGCACTAAAATCTCTTCGGGGTAATGGGGAATCTTGCTACCAAATCCCCCCCCTACGTCGGGCGAAATAACCCGCAACTTATGTTCCGGGATGTGCAACGTGAACGCGCTCATCACCACACGGGTCAAGTTGGGGTTTTGACTGGTCGTCCATACCGTCATTTCCTCGGTAAAAGAGTTCCACTGCGCCACCGTTGCACGGGGTTCCATTGCGGTAGCGATCAGGCGTTGATTCACCAATTCCAGTTCCACCACATGATCCGCCTCCGCAAAGGCTTTTTCATACGCTTCTTTGTCCCCAAAAGCCCAGGTATAACTGACATTGTTGGCAATTTCGTCATGCACCAACGGCGCGCCCTCGTCCATTGCCTTGCGGGCATCGGTAACGGCCGGTAATGGTTCATAATCTACTTCAATCAAATCTAGTGCATCTTGCGCCAGGTATGGGTCTTCTGCCACCACCACCGCCACCCGGTCACCCACATGGCGCACCTTGTCGCCGGTAATGGCGTTTTGTACCGGCACTTTGATACCAGGCACATTCCAACCGCTAGGCAACGGCCCCAAACCATCGGCCAACACATCTTTGGCGGTATAAACAGCCAAAACACCGGGCAAGGCCAGGGCTTTGGAGGCATCTATATTTTTGATAATGGCGTGGCCGTAAGGGCTACGTTTAACAGCCAGATGAGCCATGCCGGGCAGTTGCAGATTGGCAACATATTTGCCTTTGCCTTGAATAAAACGGGGGTCTTCAACCCGTTTCATGCTTTGACCAATATATTTGTTCATTAGTCACCTCCTCCCATTTCGGCGGCAGCTGCCAGCACAGAGCGCACAATGTTTTCATACCCTGTACAACGACAGAGGTTGCCTTCCAGGCCATGGCGAACCGCTTTTTCGTCTAAGTTGGCCCCGTTTTCTACCAGTTTGGCGGCAGCCATGATCATACCTGGTGTACAGAACCCACATTGCAGGCCATGATTGTCCCAAAATGCTTTTTGCATGGGGTGGAGTTCGCCATTTTTGGCTAATCCTTCAATGGTGGTAATCTCACCTCCATCTGCCTGAACGGCTAGAGTGGTGCAAGATTTAACCGCCAAACCATTGAGGTGAATGGTGCAGGCCCCACATTGGCTGGTGTCGCAACCGATATTGGTACCTGTTAATCCCAACTGGTCGCGCAGGAAATGCACGAGCAGAGTGCGCGGCTCTACATCGCGTTCGTATGTTTTGCCGTTCACGGTGACACTGATTTTCATACGGTTTTCTCCTTCTGGTATTGGTCACTAGCTTTGCAGGTTTTGAATAGAGGGCAGGTTTTTGCGGGTTGGTGGGTTTTCGCAGATCAAAACCATCATCCCTTTCCTGATATTGCAAACCTGGTGACGGGTGGAACTGATGGGTTTATTGAGTGGCGGAAAAGTTTAGTTTCTTGTGGCAGGTTACAAGGGGTAACAAATTTGGCCCTTGAACCTTGAGGACGTTTATTCACCTCCTTTCTGACTGGAGATTTCTGCAACCCGGCGGGCGATGCGATTGACAAACCAGTTGCCTACGATGAGTGCCAGGATCAGGCCACCAATAGCAACGGCCGTTTTCATCAAAAAGTCCGTTCGTTGGTCAGCAGGCACCAGTTCTTCGACAAATTTTTTGGTCACACCCAGGGCAAACTGGGTTTGGCTGGGGGCTTCTGGGGCGGGCGGCGGGGGTGGTGCTTCTTCCGGCGGCAGGCTCTTGGCTGCTTCAGCCATCATAGCCGCCTGAACTTGTTGCCCTAACCCTTCCAAACTCTGGCGAATAATAGCCCTGGCAGAGGTGTCTAACAGCCGTTGCCCCACGCTGGCAATTTTGCCACCCACCTGAGCATCCCCTTCATAGTGCATGATGGTCATGTCGTTATCTGCTTCCAGGCGCAGATTGCCGCCACCTTTAACAAATCCGGCTGGCCCTTTGCCATCTACGTCTATGTGGTAACTTTCGGGGCCCTGGATGTTGCTGAGGGTGATGATGCCATCAAATTTACCCTGTACCGGGCCAACCTTCATCACCAGAACGCCGCTAAATTTATTCTCGCCGATTTGTTCCAGCTTTTCACAGCCGGGCATAACCCTGGTCAGAACGTGTGGATCGAGCAGCATCGGCCACACCAGGTCACGAGGTGCGGCAAAGTTATAAGTGCCTTCAATTTTCATGAATCTCTCCCTTCAGATGTGAGTTGGTGAGGAAATCAGTTGGGTAAACGGTTGATTCGTGAAACGAGAGGTTTCCCGGTGGCGTTTCACATATATACTCATAGAGGACATAAACTGACTTTTTTATTGTGAGATTGGAGATTAGGGATTAGAAATTAGCCAATCTCTAATCTCCA
>CAZPEJ010000400.1:0-5143 GCA_964585465.1 uncultured Ardenticatenaceae bacterium | reverse complement strand
ACCTGTGCTAAGGCCTCGAAGTTTGAAGACTTTGGGGTCTTTTTGATCTATATTCACAGTGGGCATAAACTGACATTTTTATTGAGATTGGAGGTTGGCAACTCTCTGAATCTCCAATCTCTGCGCTCCTTCAGCAAAACGTCAATTTACGACCTGATGCAGTATAACGCTTCTCTTAGTTGACGCTCATTTTATGGCATGATATGATATGAGAAGAGTCCTGTTAGCACTCTGGCATCAAGAGTGCTAAAATACAATTTTTGTAAATCACCATGCAGGTGAGTTGTCCCCTCCAACGGGAACTCACCTGTTTTACGATTAAACCGTATGTTTCATCCTTTGACCGAACGCCAACAATATATTTTGGGAATGGTAGTTCGCAGCTACATCGAGACGGGTATTCCAGTTGGCTCCAAAACTTTGGTGGAGCAGTTTGATCTGGATTTTAGTTCGGCGACGGTGCGAAATGAGTTGGCAGCGTTGACGGAGATGGGGTATCTGGCGCAATTACACACTTCGGCCGGGCGTATTCCCACAGAGTTGGGGTACCGCTACTTTGTGCAGGAGTTGTTGGGGGAGTTTCGGTTGCCAACGGATGAACAAGAGATGATTCGCCACCAGTTCCACCAGGCGCGGCTTGATATGAACCAGTGGATGCGGCTGGCGGCGGCTATTTTGGCCCGCACTTCTCACGGGGCTAGTTTTGTGACGGCCCCGCAAATACGGCCGAATCGCCTGAAACATTTACAACTTATTTCTACCCAGGGGCGGCTGGTTTTGATGATTTTGGTGCTTTTTGGTGGGGATGTGAACCAACAAATGTTGACGCTGGCGGAACCCATCTCCCAGACCCGACTCAGCCATGCCGCCGACCGACTCAACACCCTGTTTGCCAATGCCACCTACGACGACATTATCGGCCGTATTCATCTGTTAGATACGCTGGAGATGGATGTCACTCGTTTGATTTTGGACATCTTGCACCGAACAGACCACCGTTCCCTCACCGATGTTCACCGGGATGGGATTGTAAACATTCTGGAGAATGAAGGTACGCGTCAAGCAGTGCGGGTGTTGGAAGAGCGCACATTGCTGGCGGATGTGTTGTCCGGCACGCAGTCGCCCGATGTGCGTGGGGTGCAGGTGGTAATTGGGGGTGAGGGTCGCTGGGAGGAGTTGAAGGATTGTACCATCATTCTGTCTCGTTATGGGGTGATGGAAAATTTTAGCGGTATGGTGGCGGTGATTGGGCCAACTCGCATGGCATACAACCGTAATGTGGCGGCTGTGCGTTATATTGCCGACATCATGACTGGTTTTGTTTATGAATATTACATGGAAGCGTCGTCAGACGAACCCCCAACCCGTGAGGTGAATCCCCGTGAATGAGGAAAAAGTAGAAACAACGATTTCAGGGAATGGACAAACGGCCGAATCTGCCCCCGCAGCAGCCAACGAACCAACCCTGGAAGAACAATTAACAGCAGCAAAAGTGGAATCGGCCGTTAACCTGGATGGCTGGCAACGTGCCCGCGCCGAACTGGCAAACGCCCGCAAACGGTTTGACAAAGAACGACTAGAAGCTTACCCCAACGCTGTCGCCGACATCGCTGGCAAATTATTACCTGCTCTGGACGACTTTGAGCGAGCCATGCAAAACATCCCGGCCGAAATTGCCGACAACAAGTGGTTTGAAGGGCTGCGGCTGGTGCAGCGCAAACTCAACGCCACCCTGGAAGGGTTTCAGGTAGCCACCATCGAAACCGTCGGGCACCCCTTTAACCCCAACTGGCACGAGGCTTTGATGCAAGAAGCCTCTGAAAAGTATGAAAGCGGCGTGATTGTCCGCGAACTACAAAAAGGGTATCGCATTGGCGAGCGTATCATCCGCCCGGCCCTGGTTGTGGTGGCAGAATAGTCGTTACCAAAATTTCAGAAACAAGGATATTTTCATGGGCAAAATAATTGGCATAGATTTAGGCACTACAAACTCAGTGGTCGCTGTCATGGAAGGTGGCGAACCTGTTGTCATTCCCAGTTCAGAAGGCAGCCGCCTTTTCCCCTCGGTTGTCGCCGTCAACCCCAAAAATGGCGAACGGCTAGTAGGGCAGGTGGCTAAACGGCAGGCGGTGATTAACCCCCGCAATACCGTTTTTTCCGTCAAACGGTTTATGGGGCGCAAATATAGTGATCCCGAAGTAAAACGGGCGCGTGGTTATGTGCCTTACGATGTCAAGGAAGCCCCTAACGGGGATATTCGGGTGGTAATGAACGAACGGGAATACTCCCCGCCGGAAATTTCCGCCATGATTCTGCAAAAGATCAAAGCGGACGCAGAAGCGTATTTGGGCGAACCCGTCACCCAGGCGGTTATTACGGTGCCTGCTTATTTTAACGACAGCCAACGGCAGGCCACCAAGGACGCAGGCAAAATTGCGGGCCTGGAGGTGTTACGTATTGTCAACGAACCCACCGCTTCTTCGCTGGCCTATGGTTTGGGCAGCAAGAAGGATGAAGTGATTGCGGTGTATGACCTGGGGGGTGGCACGTTTGACATTTCTATTTTGGAGGTGGGGGATGGGGTATTTGAAGTGCGCTCCACCAATGGGGATACGTTCCTGGGTGGGGATGATTTTGACCTGAAAATTATTGATTGGGCGGCGGAGCAGTTCAAAATGGAGCATGGGATTGACCTGCGGAATGACCGCCAGGCGTTACAACGGCTGCGGGAAGCAGCAGAAAAGGCCAAGATTGAGCTATCTACCACCATGCAGTCGGAAATTAACCTGCCCTACATAACGGCCGATGCGGATGGCCCTAAACACCTCAATCTCAATCTCACCCGCGCCAAATTGGAGCAACTGAGCGAAGATTTGGTGAAACGGAGCATTGAACCCTGCCGTCAGGCCCTCAAAGATGCCGGGTTATCTACTGGCGAAATTACCCAGGTTGTTTTGGTGGGGGGCATGACCCGTATGCCTGCTATTCAGGAGGCGGTACGCAAGTTTTTTAACAAAGAGCCACACAAGGGGGTGAACCCGGACGAGGTGGTGGGGGTTGGGGCGGCGATTCAGGCTGGGGTGTTGGGCGGCGAGGTGAAAGATGTGTTGTTGTTGGATGTTACACCCTTGACGCTGGGAATTGAAACCCTGGGCGGGGTGGCAACCCCCTTGATTGAGCGTAATACCACTATTCCGACACGTAAAAGCCAGGTTTTTTCCACAGCCGCCGATTCCCAAACGCAGGTGGAAATTCATGTAGTGCAGGGTGAACGCAAAATGGCGAATGACAATAAAAGTCTGGGGAAATTTATCCTGGATGGGCTGCCGCCTGCACCGCGTGGGGTGCCTCAAATTGAGGTGACGTTTGACATTAACGCTGACGGTATCTTGCATGTGACGGCAAAGGATAAGGCTACCAATCGGGAACAGGCGATGCAAATTATCCCCTCTAGCGGGTTGACGGATAAAGAGATTGACAAGATGGTGCGGGATGCGGAGCAACATGCGGCGGAGGATGCAAAACGGAAGGATTTGGTGGAGGCGAAAAATATGGCAGATTCGGCCGTTTATAGTGCTGAAAAGTTCCTTAAAGAAAACGAGGCTACTATTCCGGCCGGGCAAAAATCCACCCTGCAAGATGAAATTGCTACCGTGCGTTCCCAACTGAGCAGTGAAGACCCGGCCGTATTACGCAGCGCAGTGGAACGGCTACAAACAGCCCTGCAAACGGCCGGGGCGGCTATGTATCAACAACAGCAACAGGCAGGCGGCCAGCCGGGAACAGATGGCAAAAACGACCCGAATGAAGATGTGATTGAAGGGGAGTTTAGCGAGTCGTAACAGGGTTTGAGGTTTAGGTGTTGCGTATGGCATATGGCTTACCAGGTTTATGCCATACGCAAGAAAAAAGTTATGGCAACTCGACGCGATTATTACGAAGTCCTGGAAGTGACGCGCAGTGCTTCCAAAGATGAGCTAAAAAAGGCTTATCGGCGGCTGGCGCGGCAATACCACCCCGATGTGAATAAAGAGACAGATGCGGCCGAAAAATTTAAGGAAATCAATGAAGCCTATGAAGTGCTTTCAGATGATGACCGCCGCACCCGTTATGACCGTTTTGGGCACGATGCGGTGCAAAATGGCGGGTTTTCGGGTGGGTTTGAGGGTGGTTTCCCGTTTGGTGACATTTTTGAGGAGTTTTTTGGCGGGGGTGCGGGTCGTCGCCGTCGCCAGGGGCCACGTCGGGGGGCCGATTTACGGTATGACTTAAACATTTCGTTTGAGGAAGCGGTTTTTGGGGTGGAGAAGGAAATTGAAGTGCGCCGCCCGGCCGTGTGTACCAGTTGTAATGGGTCGGGGGCGGAACCTGGCACCAGGCCGATTAAATGCACCAGTTGTAACGGGACGGGGGAAGTGCGCCGGGTGCAACAATCCATTTTGGGGTCATTTGTGAACGTGACGACCTGTACGACCTGTCAGGGTAGCGGCGAGTTGATTCCCAATTTGTGTAAAACGTGTAACGGCCGTAAACAAATCTACGAAACTCGCACCATCAAGGTGAAAGTGCCCCCTGGGGTAGACAGCGACACTCAGATTCGTCTGAGCAGCGAGGGCGCACCTGGGGCCGATGGGGGGCCACCGGGCAACTTGTTTGTGGTCATCAACGTGCAGAAACATAAATACTTTCAACGGCGCGGTGACGACATCTGGTTAGACTTGCAAATCAATGTGGCCCAGGCTGCTCTGGGGGATGAAGTGAGTGTGCCGACGGTGGATGGTGAAGAAAAAGTGACCATCACCCCTGGCACGGAATCTGGTGCGGTGTGTCGGCTGCGCGGTAAGGGGGTGCCACGATTGGATCGTTCCGGCCGGGGTAACAACCTGGGACGTGGCGACCAACATGTGTTAATTCATGTCACGATTCCCAAGAGCTTGACGGAGGAACAAAAGCGGCTTTTCAACGAGTTGTCTCGTTCGTTGGGCAAAGAGGTTGTGCCGCAACAGGACAAGGGGTTCTTCGGGCAACTGAAAGAAGCGTTAGGTGACGTTTTTGGGTTGTAGAGGTGGTATGTATTGGCTTGAAGTAAGTGTTGTGACTGATGGTGAGGGGGCTGAGGCAGTGGCCGAGGCATTACGGCCGT
>CAZPEJ010000399.1:2924-5144 GCA_964585465.1 uncultured Ardenticatenaceae bacterium | reverse complement strand
AAAAATTCTTCCCCCAGTCCACGAAGGTGGACTTTGCAGGCAATATCCGTTGCCAGTTGCCAGTTGCAGCGATTATAATCGCTACAGCAGTTAAAACTGCCTCAACCTCTGCAAAGTCGGCCTGCGCCGACTGGGAACAGGCCACAAAATTCCTTTCCCCAGTCCACGAAGGTGGACTTTGCAGGCAACATCCGTTGCCAGTTGCAGCGATTTTAATCGCCCGACCTGAATAATTACTCTCTTTTTAAGTGAAACATGCAACGTAAAACGTGAAACGTATCACGCCTCACGCTTCACGTCATTCCCCAGGTTTCACCTTCACTGGTTGGATAAACGGCATCATATCGCGCAGTTCTTCGCCCACACGTTCAATCAGGTGGTCTTGCTGGCGATGGCGTTCAGCGTTGAACCAGGAACGGCCGTTTTTATTTTCAGCTATCCAGTTCTTGGCATACGTCCCATCCTGAATCTCCTTGAGCATTTGCGACATCTCATGTTTGGTTTCTTCCGTGATCAGCCGCGCCCCGCCTGTGTAGTCGCCATGTTCGGCCGTATCCGACACCGAATAACGCATGTAACTCAGCCCACCCCGATAAAACAGGTCAACAATCAGTTTCAGTTCGTGCAGGCACTCAAAATAGGCGATTTCTGGCTGGTAGCCCGCTTCCACCAGTGTCTCAAACCCGGCTTTCACCAATGCAGACACCCCGCCGCACAACACCGCCTGCTCCCCAAACAGGTCGGTTTCTGTCTCTTCGGCAAAGGTGGTTTTGAGGACACCCGCCCGTCCGCCACCAATGGCTGCCGCATAGGAGAGGGCGTTAGCTTCGGCCGTTCCAGTTGCATCCTGGTGAACCGCCAACAAACAGGGTGTACCACCCCCTTCCTTAAATACCTCACGCACCCGATGACCAGGGGCTTTGGGGGCCACCATGCTCACATCTACATTGGCGGGTGGCACAATGGTACCAAAACGGATGTTAAACCCGTGCCCAAACATGAGCGTTTTTCCGGCCGTCAGGTGGGGGGCGATGTGGGCTTCATAAATTTTGGCTTGTTCGGTGTCGGGGGCCAAAATCATAATCGTATCGGCCCAGGCGGCTGCTTCAGCCACCGAGGTGACTTCTATGCCGTCGGCTTCTGCTTTTTTGCGCGATTTGCTGCCTTCGTGCAGCCCTACCTTCACCGCCACACCGTTATCGCGCAGGTTGAGGGCGTGGGCGTGCCCCTGGGAGCCATACCCAATCACCGCCACTTTTTTGCCGCGCACCAAACTAAAATCTGCATCTTTGTCGTAATAAATCGTTGCCATTCGCTAAAATTCCTCTTCCCAAATAAATTGTGAATTGTGAACTTTGAATTGTGAATGGTGAATAGGTTCTTCGTTCACGATTCACCATTTACAATTCACGATTCTCCATTTTATTATCCATGCCCATTGGCATACACCACCCCATTCATCCCCGCTCCTGGGGTATGCCGTATACCGCTTCCCCGGCCGCGCATCATGGCGACGTGCCCCGTGCGGACGATTTCCACAATGCCAGACGGCCGTAATAACTCAATCAGGCTATCTACCTTGTCTTCTCCGGCGGCAATTTGCACAATCACCGTGTCGTGGTCTACATCCAGGATGGTGGCCTGGAAGACGTTTGCCAGGGCAATGATTTCGGCGCGCCGTTCTGGTGGGGATTGCACTTTGATGAGGGCTAGTTCGCGCAAAACGGCCGTTTGCCCCGTCACGTCCTGCACATCAATCACATTCACCAGCTTGTACAGATTGGCCTCTACCTTCATAGCCTCCGTATCCCGGCTATCCACCACAATCGTCATCCGCGACACGTCCGGGTCTTCTGTCCGTCCCACATTCAACGAATCAATGTTAAAATTTCGCCGCCGAAACAGCGAAGCCACCCGATTCAGCACCCCTGGTTTATTTTCCACAATTGCAATTAACGTTTGTCTCATGGTGAAATCCTTAGCTTTCAGCTAACAGCTAACAGCTATTAGCTATCAGCTATCAGCTAACAGCTTTCCTCACTGGCCTTCTTAACATCGCATCCAAATCCGCCCCGGCCGGCACCATTGGATATACCGCGTCTTCCTTTTCCACCACAAACTCCAACAGCACCGGGCCAGGGGTGGCGTTGGCAAAGGCTACTGCGTCGGCTACCTCCTCTCGTTTGGTGATGCGCCGGGCGGGGATGTCGTAGGCATCGG
>CAZPEJ010000399.1:0-2824 GCA_964585465.1 uncultured Ardenticatenaceae bacterium | reverse complement strand
TCGGCTACCTCCTCTCGTTTGGTGATGCGCCGGGCGGGGATGTCGTAGGCATCGGCCAATTTCACAAAGTTGGGGCTGTGCATCTGCACGGCCGAATACCGCTTCTCGAAGAAAAACTCCTGCCACTGCCGCACCATGCCCAAAAAGTTGTTGTTCATAATGGCAATTTTGATGTTGGCCCCTTCTTGCATGGCGGTTGCCAGTTCCGCCTGGGTCATCTGGAAACCACCGTCCCCCACAATGGCCCAAATAGTGCGGTCTTTGTGGGCAAACCAGGCACCAATGGCGGCAGGCATCCCAAAACCCATCGTGCCAGCCCCACCAGAGGTAATCCACTGATACGGCCGTTCCAAATGGTAATACTGCGCCGCCCACATCTGGTGTTGTCCCACATCGGTGGTCAGAATCGCCTCCCCTTTGGTCAACGTCCACAAATCGCGCACCACATGACTGGCATACAGCAGCCCGTCATCCGCCCAGGCCATAATGTCACGCTGGCGGGTGTCATTTTTCCACTCCTCAATCTGATCCAGCCACTCTTCATGGTCGCCCGGCTGCACCAGGGGTAAAAAGTCGCCCAAAACGGTTCTCAGGTCGCCCACTAGCGGCATGTCCACCCGCACATTTTTGTGAACCTCAGACGGATCAATCTCGATGTGAATTTTGCGGGCGCGGGGGGCATAGGTGCGTAAGTTGCCCGTCACACGGTCATCAAACCGCATCCCAAAGGCCAGCAGCAGGTCAGATTGTTGAATGGCGTTGTTGCAATACGCTTCGCCGTGCATCCCCATCATGCCCAGGCTCAGGGGGTGGGAAGCGGGAAAACTACCCAATCCTAACAAGGTCATGGCTACCGGGGTTTGGGTTTTGGTGGCAAATTGGTATAGCTCCTCCATCGCGCCAGATTTTAACACCCCGTGACCCGCCAAAATGACCGGACGTTTGGCTTCAGCCACCATTTTGGCGGCCCTTTCCAGGTCACCCAGGGGAGCGTGTTGCGGCGGGTGGTAGCCGGGTAGGTGAACTTCTTCCGGGTAGACAAAATCCACCTTTTCCACCTGGGCATTTTTGCAAATGTCAATCACCACCGGCCCTGGACGGCCGCTTTTGGCAATATAAAACGCTTCCCGCACCACCTCGGCCACCTGATCCGCGCTGGTGATGAGGTAGTTGTGTTTGGTGATGGGCAGGGTAATACCCGTAACATCTGTTTCTTGGAAGGCATCCCCACCAATAAGATGGGCGGAAACCTGCCCGGTAATGCAGATGATGGGATTGGAGTCCATCATAGCGTTGGCGATACCTGTCACCAGGTTAGTGGCTCCAGGGCCAGAGGTAGTCATCACCACCCCCACTTTGCCAGAGGCACGGGCATACCCTTCGGCCATGTGTGCCCCCCCTTGTTCGTGCCGCACCAACACATGATGGACAGGGTAATCGAGCATGGCATCGTACACAGGCATAATCGCCCCACCCGGATACCCAAATACCACATCCACCCCTTCCCGCACTAAACATTCCCAAAGTATTTCTGCGCCTGTTTTAATCATAATTCCTCCATTTCAGTACTCAGTAGTCAGTACTCAGTACTCAGTAGTGACCACTGGGTACTGGGTACTGACTACTCTCTTATCCGCACACTGCCCCCTTCGACGACGATGACACCAGCCGGGCGTATTTGCCCATCACCCCGGATGGGTAGCGGGGGGTGGGGGGGTGCCAGCCAGAGAGGCGGGTTTGTAATGTTTCGGGGGAGATTTCGACATTTAGTTGGCGGTTGGGGATGTGGAAGGTGATGGTGTCGCCATCTTGTACGGCGGCAATGGGGCCACCGTTGGCGGCTTCGGGGGCCACATGCCCGGCCATGAGACCGTGTGTGGCACCAGAGAAACGGCCGTCTGTGAGCAACGCTACTGAATCCCCCAACCCGGCCCCCACAATAGCCGCCGTTACCCCCAACATCTCGCGCATCCCCGGCCCCCCTTTTGGCCCTTCGTAGCGGATAACCACTACATCGTTGGGCTGGATTCGGCCGTTTTGCACCGCCGCAAACGCATCTTCTTCACAGTCAAACACCCGCGCCGGGCCGCTGTGGGTCATTTTGTTGTGGCCTGCCACCTTCACCACACACCCCTCCGGTGCCAGATTGCCCTTGAGGATAACCAGCCCGCCATTGGGTTTGAGGGGGTTGGATAACGGCCGAACAACTTCTTGCCCAGATGTTTCTTCAGCCTTTTGGGCTTCCTCGGCGATGGTTTTGCCCGTCACAGTGATGGAATCGGGGTGCAAATAACCCCCCTCCATCAGCCGTTTTGCCACCAGTTGAATGCCACCCGCGTGGTACAAATCGTTGGCTACAAAACGGCCGCCCGGTTTCAGGTCGGCCAGCAGGGGGGTATGGGTGCTGATGCGGTCAAAGTCGTCAATGTCTAGCTCCACCCCGGCTTCGTGAGCAATAGCCAGGAAGTGCAACACAGCATTGGTGGAGCCACCGGTGGCCGCTACCGAGGTGATGGCGTTTTCGATGGATTGGCGGGTGATCACCTGGCGGGCGGAGAGGTTGCGCTGCAACATGTCCATCACCAGTTGCCCGGCGGCAAAAGCTACTTTGTCCTTTGTGCCGTCTATGGCTGGCACACTGCCGCTGCCCATAGGGGCGATGCCCAAAAATTCGGCGGCCGTGGCCATGGTGTTGGCGGTGAACTGGCCGCCACAGGCCCCCGCGCCAGGGCAGGCCGCATCTTCGATGGTTTTGAGTTGTTCGGCCGTTATGCGCCCAGCCCCATACGCTCCTACTGCTTCAAACACGTCTTGGATGGTGATA
>CAZPEJ010000398.1:0-5192 GCA_964585465.1 uncultured Ardenticatenaceae bacterium | reverse complement strand
GTTTTTAACTGTGCCTCGGGGGTTTCCGATCGTATACTTCCCCAATTTGGTGGGATTTTTTATCCTTTTTGGGGGGGGGGGGGGGGGGGGGTTGATAGGGCGTATTGTGTTTCGGGCGGCCGGGCGGCGGCGCGGCCGATGGTTGCCCCACCTGGTAGCGGTTACCATTTTTCTGGGGGCGTTGCTGGGTGGACTGGGGCCGGTTTTGCCTGTTTTTCTGTTAACTGGTGATTGGAGCGTTTTGATTTTAGGTGGTACACGCCTGTTGTGGTCAGCTATTTGTGCGGTGGTGGCGGCCAGTACGGCGTTTTATTGGGTGAAATAGGGGAATGTGATACCTCCTCTAATGACTTTAGGCTCTTTGGGAAATCAGGGGGTGATAACCAATGAAACGTGAAATGTAAAACGTGACTAGAGAGATTTTACGTTTCACATTTTACGTTTCACGGCGAACGCCACAGAATCCAAAAGACCCATGACTTTATTCTATGTTATCTGAACTATACATTCGCAATTTTGCCATTATTGAGGAACTGCGTTTACACATTGCGCCAGGTTTTAATGTGCTGACTGGGGAGACGGGCGCAGGGAAGTCTATTATTTTGGATGCAGTTATGTTGGTGCTGGGGGGGCGGGGTGATACGGCGATGGTGCGGGATGGTTGCCAGGAGGCGTATGTGGAGGCTATTTTTGCTCTGTCGCCTGCCTTGCAAACAACGCTGGCTCCGCTTTTGTTGGCGGAGGGGTTGGAGGAAGAGGGGGGGGAAACGGTGTTGCTGGCGCGGGAGTTGCGGTTGAACGGCCGTCACATTTGCCGTGTGAACGGCCGTTCGGTGAGTCTGAATGTGTTGCGTCAGGTGGCCGAACCTTTGATTGACATTCATGGACAGGGGGAACATCTCTCCCTGCTCAAACCCCGTTCTCACCTGCCCTTGTTGGATTCTTATGCTAATGTGGAAAAAGAGCGAACGGCCGTTTCCCAGGAGGTGAACCAGCTTTACAAAATCCAACAAACATTAAAAGCGTTGCGGCAAAACGAACGAGCCATCAATCAACGGATAGATATGTTGCAGTTCCAAATTCAGGAAATTGGGGCGGCTAATCTGAAACCCCAGGAAGAAGATGAGTTGCGCGAGGAGCGCACCCGTCTGGCGAATATGGAACATTTGACACAACATGGGGGGGAGGCGTTGCAGTTGTTAAAGGGGGTGGGGGAAGACGGCCGTTCCATTTTAGATAGTCTGGGCAAAGTGGAACGGGCCATGAACCAGTTGGGGCGTTTTGACCCTAGTCAAAATGAAAAATTAGAACGTCTGCAAGGATTGAATTACCAGTTGGCAGATCTAACTGGGGAATTGCAGACGTATTTGGAAAACCTGGAGTTTAACCCGACTCGTCTTAACTATCTGGAAGAGCGATTGGAACTGCTCAACCGCCTGAAACGCAAATATGGGGATGATATTCCGGCGGTGCTGGCTACCCGCGAAAAGGCGATGGCTGAACTGGATCAAATCAGCCATAGTGGGGAGCGAATTGCGGCACTGGAGCAGGAGCAAGAACGGTATTTGCGGCGGATTGGGCAACTGGCACAGGAACTTTCGCAGAAACGGCAGGCGGCCGGGAAAAAGTTGGCCCAAGCGGTGGAACGAGAATTAGCTGATTTGAGTATGGCTGGAGCCAGGTTTGCAGTAGATTTTCAATTGGTGCCCCAGGCTGATGGGGTTTTTGTGGCGGAAAAACGGCTGGCTTTTGACCAGACGGGCATTGACCGGGTGGAGTTTTTGATTTCTACCAATCCTGGTGAGCCGTTGAAGCCGATGGCAAAGGTAGCTAGTGGGGGTGAGACGGCGCGGTTGATGTTGGCGATGAAGACGGCTCTGGCACAGGTGGATGCTACCCCTACCCTGATTTTTGATGAGATTGACCAGGGGATTGGCGGCCGGGTGGGGGATGTGGTGGGGCGAAAGTTGTGGGGTTTAACGGCCGTTTCCGAACATCAGGTCATTGTGGTGACGCATTTACCGCAACTGGCCGGGTATGGGGATGCCCATTTTCATGTCAGCAAACAGGTAGCGAATGGGCGCACCATTACAGCAGTGCAACAGTTAGACCAAAACGGCCGAATTACCGAACTGGCTGCTATGTTAGGCACCCAAAGCGACCATGCCAGGGGTGGTGCCGCCTCTATTTTGCAGCAGGTAAACACGACGAAACTATTATTTCATAAACGATGACCAGGCTGATTGTATCAGGCGTAGATATTGCCCACTCACGGTTGATTGAACTAACAAAATTAGCCGATCAGTCAAAACCATTTTATGACTGGGTAGAATTGCGCTTCCAAACTCACCTCTCCAGGCAAACGACGCTTGACGAGTTATTGCGAACGACACCTAAAGCTGGTTTGAAATCAGCAATAACAAACTGCTACCTGGCCGAAAATGAGACAGGTTTACCCTTCTTGTTCGACGGTGTAGGGCGTAGTTACCCCCACAAAAAAGCTTGTTTCTACTTTTTTTCTTGGCTTGTCCGCGATGCTCCACAACAAAGATTAGTGCCATTAATTCGTAAAATGATGAAAAACACGAATATCAGCAGATTTGAAGCTGAAATTGAAACACTTTCTGTATTGATAGATCGGTATCGGGCAAATGTAAAAACCTTTTCCTGGCAAGCTGTTCGGGAGATTATCATTGATAGGTTAGAAGGCTCTCGTCGTAGCATCAAAGGACATGAAAAAGAAGTTGTTGTAAGAACTGCCCTGTTAATTGCCTTTCAAACATTTTTTGAGGTAAACCACCATTTCGGAAGATACGCAAAAGTGCAATTAGCCGACAAAGCGGTGCTGATTGGTAACGAAACGTTTGATGTCACTATCAATTTGTTGGATGCCCAGGATAAATGCGTGAAAAGAGTATTACTTTCCATCAAAACGCGCGAAACGGAGGGTGGTGGGCATTCTCATTTGTTTACCCGTGATATAAAATCTGCTATCAGTGCTGTAAAGTTTGACTATCCTGGTGATTTTCTTATGGTAGTTATCGTGGCACAAAGCTGGTCGGAGCGTGATACAAAGATAATCCGTGAGTTGGTTGATTATGTGGCGGTTTTTGATACGAACTCCAATGAATTTCACGAATTTGGAGCAGAGGAACAAGACAAACTCAACGCGTTTGTGGCTGCTTTGTTGAAAGGGCATGTTGCAGCAAAGTCAATGGCATTAGAAAAATGATAGATCTTACATCTTTTGCTACTCGATCTGGTTTAGTGGAGACAGGGGAAAAGCCTTTGGATGTTGTTTTGGTTGGGGATAGTTGGACAACTATTCAATCTGTACCTTCTAACTATGTGCAATGTGTTGTCACTAGCCCGCCTTATTTTGGGCATCGGGAGTATGCAGAGGATGCAGAGATAATGAGTCAGGAATTTGGGAGGGAAACAGATCCATTGGTATATGTTGAAAAATTAGTGTCGTTGTTTGTTGAGTTGAGGCGAGTGTTACGGCCGGATGGCACGCTTTGGTTAAATTTGGGAGATACGTACCGTCAGGAGCAGTTATTGGGGATTCCCTGGCGGGTGGCCCTAAAGTTACAGGATGTAGGTTGGATTTTGCGAAGTGAGATTATTTGGCATAAACCTAACGCGATGCCTTCCTCGGTAAAAAACCGGCCAACAACGGCACACGAACACATCTTTCTTTTTACCCGTTCCAAAGAATATGCTTATTATGCAGATGCAATTCGTGAACCACATGTGACATTTTCTGAAGAATCAAAAATGAAAGGCGGACGGAATCACTTTGGGAAACGAGATGGCACACCAGAAAATGGCAAGAATAAAGGTAATCCTAATTTGCATAACGGCCGTTGGGATCAAGCTTTTCACCCGTTAGGACGAAATAAACGGAGTGTGTGGCAAATCCCATTGAGCAAGTTTCGTGGGACTCATTTTGCGGTTTTCCCGGAGGAGTTAGTAAAAAACTGTATTTTAGCTGGAACACAAGAAGGGGATGTCGTTTTTGACCCGTTTGTGGGATCTGGCACAACCTTATGTGTGGCTAAACGGTTGGGGCGGCACTTTTTGGGTAGCGAGCTGGTACCTCGTTATGCAGAAATGGCAATGAAACGGGTTGCTTCTGTGGTTTATCAACCTGGTTTATTATTAGATTGATATCCATTCATACTTTGAGGAGTTTCTGTGAGAGTTGTTACCTATACACAAAACGGCCGAACTTCTATTGGTTCTGTTGTTGAGCAAGAGATTGTAGATTTATCGGCCGTTGCGCCTGATGTGTTGCAGTTGATTCAACAAGGGGGCGTACCAACAGATGTGGTGGGTCGGCGTGTGCCGTTGGCGGAAGTGGTTTTATTGGCTCCCATCCCAACCCCCAACCGTAATATCATGTGCCTGGGGTTGAACTATGCCGAACACGCTGCCGAGTCGTATGCGGCTCGTGGCCGACAGGCGGAAGTGCCGCAGTTTCCTATCATTTTTACCAAAGCAACGACCAGCGTGAATGCTCCTTATGCAGAGATTCCCTATGATCCCACTGCCACGAACGAACTGGATTGGGAAGTAGAACTGGGCGTGATTATTGGCAAAAGAGGGAAAAATATCGGCCGTGAGGAAGCCATGTCCTATGTTTTTGGTTATACGGTTCTCAATGATGTGACAGGGCGAGATTTGCAGCGCAATCACAAACAATATTTTAAGGGGAAAAGCCTGGATGGGTGTTGCCCGATGGGGCCCTGGATTGTAACGGCCGATTCCCTGCCCGACCCCCACAATTTGCGAATCACCTGTCGTGTAAATGGTGAAACGAAGCAAGAGAGCCACACCAGTTTGATGATTTTTGACATACCAGCCATTATCGCCACCCTTTCTCGTGGCATGACCTTGTTACCCGGAGATATTATTGCCACTGGCACCCCCAGCGGAGTCGGGTTTGCCCGCACCCCACCCCAATTTTTGCAGCCCGGCGATGTGGTTGAGTGCGAAATCGAGGGTATTGGCCTGATCCGCAACCAGGTTGTTTTATCTGTGTAACCCTGGTTGACCGACAGATTTAATCGTTGAATGTTTGTGGCAGCGGATGAAAGCGGATAAACGGATAATTCTCGGCTAGACTATCCGCTTATCTGTTTCTATCCGATGCCTGTGATGGATGAAAATGACATTTGTCAGCCAACCAG
>CAZPEJ010000397.1:0-5203 GCA_964585465.1 uncultured Ardenticatenaceae bacterium | reverse complement strand
TGTTCCCAACCTGGGGCCGGTTATCAGTGCGTTGGTGGCGGTGGTCGTGGCTTTTTTCCAGCCAGAAAATTATCTAGGGTTGCCAGGTTGGCAATATGCGCTGGCTGTGTTGGCTTTGATGATTGTGATTCAGCAGTTAGAAAACACGGTGTTGGTACCGCGTATTGTAGGAGAAGCATTGGACTTGCACCCGATTCTGGTGATCGTGGGGGTGTTTATGGGCGGTTCGATTGCCGGGGTTTTGGGGGCAGTGTTGGCTGCACCGGTGCTGGCAACCATCAAACTGTTGGGGGTTTATACCTGGCGCAAAATTTTTGACTTACCACCTTTTCCAGAACCAGAACCAAAACCGGGGCCTTTACCTTCCTGGTGGGAGCGCGGGCGGGCTATTATGCTGCGCTGGAAACAAGGGGACAAAAACAAAACGGCCGTTTCTCCGCCCAAAAACAACAGTAAATAAACGTTTAATCAACAGTTGCACCCTATAATTCTTTGGTATGTCAGCCGACGACTTATTCCAGGAAGCAATAACGGCCGTTAAAGCAGGGCACCGTTCGCAAGGGAGAGACCTGCTCATACAACTGGTGGAGGAAACCCCCCACCATGAATTGGCCTGGCTCTGGCTAAGTGAACTGGTAGATAGCCCAGAAGACAAAATCATTGCCCTGGAAAATGCCCTCACCATTAACCCCAACCGCCCCAAAGCTCGCATCCAGTTAGAAAAACTGCGCCGAGAACATCCCCCACAACCCATTGTCCAACCTGCCGCCGATCCTATCATAGATAAGTGGGAAGAAGCCCTCAATGCCATTCATATTGGCCTGGAGCGTAAAGCCCGCCGACTATTGCAAGAGATTGTTGCAGAACAGCCCAATCACCCCCAGGCATGGTGGCAACTGAGTTTGTTACTGGAGTCACCAGAAGAACGTATTGTGGCTCTGGAACACCTGCTAAAAGTAGACCCCCACCATGAAAAGGGCAAAGAAATCCTGTCCCAGTTGCAAATGAATCAGCGGGATGCCCTGGCATTGGGCAAGGCTTATGAAGCACAAGGGGATTTCCAAAAAGCCGCCGCCGCTTACAAAGCTGCCATGGGATACGCCCCCACAACGGCCGATAAACTGATTGCCAAAAAACGGCTGGCCGAGGTAGAACACCACCTGCAACAGGATAATCTAAAAAAAGTCAGCCCCGTCTTCACCTTTGTTCGCCTGGTGGCCGGGCCACCCATTTTGTATACCCTGCTACTCTTACTCCATGCAGGGCTAAACCCTTTACAAATTTCCCTACTGCTCTATTTGGGTGGGGTGGTGGTATGTCTGGGGAGCATTTTGTCGGTAACAGCCCAATACGCCCCACCGCTCCCCATTTTGCAGCGTTTGGTAGGGCCAGTAGAAACCCGTACCCCAATCAAAACAACCCTGCTCGGCAGTGTGGGGTTTGTCGTAATGGTTACACCCTTTGTCCTCTTTTTTTGGAGTGCCATGAACCGCCTGGAACTGTATCGGCCGATCTTCTGGCAAAATTTCACCCCATGATCCCCTACAACGACATTGAACCCAACCGCTACACCTCATGGCCTTTTATGACCCTGGCAATTATCTGCTCCAGTGTCATCATTATGGGAGTGGAGGAAGTTTTAGCAGAAAGTGATTTTCCCCGGCTGGTGGAAATGATCCATCTGTATGGGGTCAACCCCTGGCTTATTTATACACAGCAAGGCGGCGGCGGTTTAACGGCCGTTACCAACGTCTTCATTCATGGTGATTTAATACACCTGTTGGGCAACATGATGTTTTTGTGGGTTTACGGCCGTCGTGTAGAAGATTTGTGTGGCCCCTGGCGGTTCCTACTATTTTATCTCTGCTGTGGAGCCTTTGCTTCCCTCATTGTCACCCTAACCGAATTTTACTCCGATGTGCCGGGGATTGGAGCCAGCGGCGCAATTGCCGGAGTCATGGGGGCATACCTGATGCTGTTTCCCAAAGGTCGCATCCGCACCCTGCTGCTCCTGGGTTGGATTCCCCTCCGTTTTACCATCCGCGCTTACTGGCTCATCCTCTACTTCCTGGCCTGGCAAATCATCCCCGCCCTAGACATCCTCCTCAACCGCGCCAACTACAGCATCGGGTATTGGGCGCATCTGGGGGGATTTTTTGGTGGTTTGTTTGTCTTTTTTTTCCTCCGCCCCGAAGCCTTTTACCGTTACCACAACGAACTGCCTCTATAACAGGAAGAGTTTGGAGATTAGAGATGATCTTTCTCCAATCTCCACTCCCCACTAAGCCCGCCCCAAAACGGCCGCTAAAATCGCCATCCGAATGTACATACCATTTTTCACCTGGCGGAAATAAGCCGCACGCGGGTCGCCATCTACCTCGGCGTGAATTTCGCCCACACGCGGCAGCGGGTGCATGACAATCATTTTCTCCTTCGCCTTTTTCATCAGTTCCGAGGTAATCACATAAAAGTTTTTCACCTCTTCATACTGCGCCAGATCAGAAAAACGCTCCTTTTGCACCCGTGTCACGTACAACACATCCGCATTTTGAATCACATCAGCCACGTCATGGGTTTCTCGCACAGGAATTTTGGCATCAATCACATCATTCATAATCGTTAGCGGCATTCTCAAAATCTCCGGCGAGACAAAACGCAAGCTAACATTATATTGCATCAACAACTTGGTCAATGAATGAACAGTACGGCCGAATCTCAAATCCCCCACCATCGCAATCTTCAAACCATCAATCGTGCCCAACTCCTCCTGAATGGTAAACAGATCGAGCAACGCCTGGGTAGGATGTTCGCCAGGGCCATCTCCCGCGTTAATCACTGGAATGTTGGCCGCCTCGGCTGCCATCCGCGCCGAGCCAATCTCCGGGTGACGCAACACAATCGCGTCAGAATACTGCTCCAACGTTCGTACCGTATCCGCCAGCGTCTCCCCCTTGCTCACCGAGCTAAACTGTACCCCCTGGGTAATGGGAATTACCGAACCACCCAACCGTTCCATTGCCGCAATAAATGAGGAGCTGGTGCGGGTACTGGGTTCATAAAAAAGGCAGGTGAGAATGTAACCCCTGAGTAAATCACTCCCTCCGACCCGTTCTACCAACTCCCGCATTTCATGGGCACGGTAAAAAATATAATCCAACTTCTCTTTATTAAACTGCGCCACCGATAAAACATCCTGCCCGGTAAATCCGTTCCCATTCACTTTTTTCTGTTCCATCCTGGCAAAATCAAATAAGGGTTTCAAATAATTTGACATCAATCGTTTCTCCTTTCCCAAAATTAAATTTTTACCACCTGACCATCTCCCGGCCGGGCCACCACCCGCCCTTCTTCCACCACCACCTGCCCACGCAACACCACCTGTTGCACCCGGCCACCCGCCAACAGCCCGGTAAACGGTGTCCAACCACATTTGGTTTGCCAGCCAGCCGCCGGAATGGTGTAGGGGGTCAGTTCCACCATCACCTGGGTTTCTGGCTGATCCGGCAAGGCAAAAATCCGTTTAGGGTTGGTATACATCAAGGCAATGAGGCGGTCGAGGGATAAACGGCCGTTTTCCACCGCCCCCAACATCAATGGCAACGAAGTCTCCAACCCTGGCACACCCGGCGGCGGAGTAGCAGACTGTTTCTCCGTCAACGTATGCGGCGCATGATCCGTCGCAATACAATCTACCGTATCCCCCAAATGCGCCCACAATGCCGCCACATCAGCCTGCGTCCCCAAAACAGGCCGCATATCCCCCAACGGCCCCAGCCTGGCGGCATCCTCCTGCGTCAAGAAGAGGTGGTGCGGGGCTACCTCGCAGGTCACAGGCAGCCCACGCCCTTTGGCATCAGCAATGAGTTCAATCTCCTCCTGGCGGCTGATATGGCAAAAATGCACCGGGCGGTGATAAGTGGCACACAACCCAATCCCCACCGCTACACTCTGTTTCTCGGCGTGCATGGCAATCAGCTTGTGGCGCGGCCAATCCCGAAAACAAGTCATCAACACAGGCAGTTCTTCCACACGCAACAAACCAAACGTGTCGTTGAGATAAATTTTTAGAGCCACCGAGTAAGGGGCGCAATCTGCTAAACGACCGATTTGAGAAGGGCTGGCCCCGGTAAATAACCCCACATCACATCGAGCCGTTGTGTTAACCTGCGCCAGCGTTGTTTGTAACAGTTCCGGGGTTGCCAGGGGTGGGGTGGTATTGGGCATTCCCAAAATCATAGTGATACCCCCGGCCAACGCAGCCGCCGTACCTGTCGCAAAATCCTCTTTATGCTCCCCTCCTGGCACCCGCAAATGGGTGTGAACATCTATCAAACCAGGTAATGTGATTAATTCAGCCATTCATCTCCTCAATCCATCCGTTCGCCGTTTCCGTTTCGCCAGTAAACCGGTTCAACTGGGAACAACAAACAGGCAAAAAAAAGCCCGATCCACAGATCGGGCATAAAAACCAAAAGGTGCTGGCGGTAAGTATTTTTTGTCTTTGTAGAAGCCGTTCAAACAAACTTTCATGATTCCAGGTGTCCTTGTGCCATATTTCACACACTGGAAAACGGATGATAACACGGCCGTTTCAAACGGGCAAACGCTTTACAAAACAGAACATCAGTGCTATGCTCTGTCAGCTTTTTGGTTTCACCACAGCAACAAATCTCCCCCAAATAAACAAGGAGTATTTTATGCCAACCACAGGAATTTATCTTTTTATTGAGTTCGATTGGCCGAAACCATTTGAACCAGAATACGGCCGAAAAGCTCGAAAATTACACGATGTCGTACAAAACCAAAGCTGGATCAAAGAAGTAGTCGCCGCCAGTGGTGGATTAGGCAGCGGCCCCTCCTCCAGTTGGGTCTTCTGGTTAGAGAACTATGCCGCCCTCGACCGATTGTTACGAAACCAAGAAGAGGAAATCTGTCAGGTTTACACCAGCTTTTTTTCCGATATGCCCGTTGTGGTTGAACGTATCCGCGAAGAAGTTTTGTTTCTTTAATAGTTTGTTATGATTCACCGCAAAAGCACAAAAGGCGCAAAGAGGGGAAAACCCTCCACGTTCCTACACCTTTCCACGAGAAACCTTATCTTCCAAAAATGGGTCTTTCGGATTTTGTGGGGTTTGCCGTGAAACGTAAAACGTGAAACGTAAAATTTCACGTTTCACGTTTCATTGATTGTCACCCCCCTGAG
>CAZPEJ010000396.1:0-5210 GCA_964585465.1 uncultured Ardenticatenaceae bacterium | reverse complement strand
GTGGCCGGTGGAGAGTGAAAAACCTGTCCGTTTCCTTATTGACCCCAACGATTGGCTACAAGCTGAATTGACGGCCATGAATCAAGGGGTGGACATCATCGGCATCTTTCACAGCCACCCCGACGACGTACCAGTAGCCTCGCCGCGTGATTTGAACTGGGCCAGCTGGCCGGGGTACTCTTATTTAATCACCCAGGTGCTTAAAGGCAATGCCACCTACAGCCAATCGTGGCAACTGCTGGCAGACCGGTCTGGTTTTGCGGAAGAAACGTTTGTTGTTTTGATGTCATAACGGCACGGTTTCCCCGAATGAGTATTTGTCAACATATCACCTGTCTAACTAATTATTTGACATAAAAGGAGAAGAGGATTATGCCAACGATTCGGATACCAACTCCATTACGGCCGTATACCGGCGGAAATGCCACTGTGCAAGTTTCCGGTGAGACGGTAGGGGCAGCTTTACAGGATTTAACCAGCAAACATGCAGAACTGCGCCCCCACTTGTTTGAAGGGGAAACGCTGCGGAGTTTTGTCAACATTTATTTGAATCAGGAGGATGTGCGTTATCTGGATGGGGCGGCAACGGCCGTTTCGACCAATGACACCTTGATGATTATTCCATCCATTGCGGGCGGATAAAGAAGGCACATCTGTTCAGACATACGCTGTTTTACCGCCAGTGAATGGTGAATCAAACATCGTATGGCTGCAAGGAAAAACATCATGGAACGTAAAGTTGACCACGCTGCTTTGCGCGTCAATCAATCTTTTATCATTGGCCTCAATATCCTGGCTTTTGTGCTGGATCAGGTGTGGCTGGTGGCCCTGGTGGCAGCGGTGATGTTGTTGGGGACGGCAGTTCCCTCCCTGGCCCTCTTCAAACAAATTTACCTCAAGCTGCTAAAACCAGCCGGGCTGGTAAAACCTGATGTAATTGCTGATAATCCAGAACCACACCAGTTTGCCCAAGGGTTTGGCGGTGTTGTTTTGTTGCTGGCTGTTTTGGCATGGCTGATGGGGCAAACGGCCGTTGGCTGGGTATTGGTGGGGTTGGTGGTACTATTAGCCGCCCTCAACCTGTTTGTCGGCTTTTGTGCTGGCTGCTTTTTATATTACCAACTCAATCGGCTGGGAATACCGGGGTTTAGTCGTACCCCTTTGACCCGGTGAACGTTGGGGGGTATTGTGTATTACGTCGTGAACACCCATTGCACAATACGCCCTATCACAGACCGTTTGGGGTTTGGAGCGAGAGATGACTGAACGTATACTCATCGTGTTTCTGCTCAGTTTCATAGCGTTAGGGGGGTATGTTTTTTGCTGTCAATGGCAGATGCGGCGACTAAACCGACAAGGGGGGCAAACGGCCGTTTTTTCCCTTCCCACCGTCCTCTATTTTCGCAGTGATGCCTGCCCGGCCTGCCCCAGCCAATCCCGCTATCTGGAACAACTGACGGGGGTGTGGAACGGCCGTTTTACCCTGCAAACCATCAACGCCGACCTGGAACCCGAACAAACCGCCCGTTACCGTGTCCTCACCCTGCCCACAACCATTTTGTTAGATGAAGCAGGTCAGGTAAAACATATCAACTATGGCTTGACCAATACCCAAAAACTGGTTAAACAACTAACGGCTTTAGGTGTTGAGTATTAAAAAAGTAACTGTTCAGCCTCTCTAGGATTTAACCGCAAAGTACACAAAGGTTTTCTCTTTTCTTTGCGCCTTTGCGGTGAATCGTTACTTAAAAAATATGCGTAAAACGTGATGGATCTGCTTCACGTTTCACACATCACACGTTCAGAGGAGCAATCATGAGCATAAAAACTTACATAGACCCGGCCGCCGTGGAACTTTCTCACGAAGAAGTCAAACGGTACAGCCGCCACCTGATTATGCCCGAAGTAGGGGTGACCGGACAGAAAAAACTCAAAGCAGCCAGCGTCTTGCTCATTGGCGCGGGTGGTTTGGGGTCGCCCTTAGCCATGTACCTGGCGGCGGCGGGAACCGGCCGAATTGGTCTGGTAGACTATGATGTGGTGGATTACACCAACCTGCAACGGCAAATTATTCATGGTACCAAAGATGTGGGCCGCCCCAAACTGGAAAGTGCCAAAAACCGCATTCTGGACATCAACCCCCACGTCCAGGTAGACACCTACGAAGTACCACTCACCTCGGAAAATGCCTTACAGCTTTTTGCCCCCTACGACATCATCATTGACGGCACCGACAACTTCCCCACCCGTTACCTGACCAATGATGCCTGTGTTTTGCTGGGCAAACCCAACGTCTATGGCAGCATTTTCCGTTTTGAAGGGCAGGCTTCGGTCTTCTATGCCAAAGAAGGGCCATGTTACCGATGCCTGTTCCCCGAACCACCTCCTCCTGGTTTGGTGCCAAGCTGTGCCGAGGGGGGGGTGTTGGGGGTATTACCCGGCACCATTGGAGCGATTCAGGCTACCGAGGCAATTAAGTTGATTCTGGGTGTGGAAGGTTCCTTAATCGGCCGTTTATTGCTCTACGACGCATTAAATATGAGTTTTGACGAGGTGCGGCTGCGGAAAAACCCCAACTGCCCCATTTGCGGGACACACCCCACCCAAACCAGCCTGATAGATTATGAACAGTTTTGTGGAATGCCCGCCCACGACCACAGCGAGTTTAGTGCCACCCAACAGAATGGTGGGCAGGTGCCTGGAATTTCTCCGATGGCCTTAAAAGAGCGGCTAGACAGCGGCGAACACCTTTTTATTTTGGATGTACGCGAGCAGCACGAATGGGAAATCTCTAATCTCAGCCACCTGGGAGCCATTTTAATTCCCAAAGGGCAAATTGTGGAGCGAATGGGGGAATTAGATACGGCCGTTGAAATGGTGGTGCAATGCCGCAGCGGGGCACGTAGCGCGGATGTCATCCGCACATTGCAGCAACATGGATTTAAGAAAATGTTGAATCTGGAGGGGGGAATCAATCGTTGGGCTACCGAGGTAGACCCCTCTTTGCCCCGGTATTAACCATCTTTACTGCATAAGGTCATACATTGCATTCTGCTGAAGGGGATTAGAGATTGGAGATTAGAGGTTGGCCAATCTCTAATCCCTAATCTCCAATCTCACAAGTTTCGCTCTGGTTCAACCACCCCGCAGCATTTTGGGCAGCAGCGCATAGAACTTGGTAGCGTCTACCACATCCTTCAACGGAACATGTTCATTCACCGCATGGGCATAAATTTCGTTGCCAGGGCCAAAACCAATACTGGGAATCCCGGCTTTCCCGCGCCAGTAGTTGCCATTGGTGGAAAAGTCCCACTTGCTTGGGGCATCTGCCCGCCCCCAGACCGCTTTGATGGTTGCCTGCCCTGCCTGCACAAAGGGGTCATCTTCCTCTAAAGCCCAGGCTGGAAAGTATTTGTCGTATACAAACACCGCCCCGGTGTGGCTGGGGGTGTCATAGACCAGTTCTTGCACCGTAAAATCTTGGGCATGTTCGGCCGGGACGAGGGATTTAATGGCTGCCACCACCCCTTCGCGTGTTTCACCAAAGGTAACACGACGATCTACAAAGATGCGGCACTCATCGGGCACGGCGTTGTCGCTGGGGCTGATGCTAGAAATACGGGTGACAGTGATACGCCCCTGCCCCAGAAAATCGTGGCTGGGCAGGGTGGCATCCATATCACGGATACCAGCAATGACCGGCAACATTTTGTAAACGGCGTTGTCGCCCATAAAGTTGCTGGCCGCATGGGCACTTTTACCTTTGGCTACAATTTCCAGTTCAATGCGCCCTTTGTGCCCCCGATACACCTTCATATTGGTGGGTTCACCAATGACCACGTAGTCGGGTTTGATATTTTCCCACTCCACAAAGGCCTGACAGCCAATGCCATCACACCACTCTTCAATGTTGCCCAGGTAGTAAGCGGTAAACCCGTCCAACAGGCCCAAATCGCGGGCCATCGCCAGGCCATAGATCATGCCGGGGGTGCTGCCTTTTTCGTCCAGTGCCCCGCGAGCGTATAACATGCCTTGTTCTACTTTGCCCTGGAAGGGATCCCAGGGCCATTGGGCGGGGTCGCCAATGCCAACGGTGTCAATGTGGCTGTCGTAGAGGAGGATTTTGTCGCCGTTGCCGATCTTGCCCACGATGGAGCCGTAGCGGTCGGTGTATACTTTGTCAAAACCCAGTTTTGTCATCTCTTGGCCAATTCGTTGCCCGACTTTTTCGATGTCGCTATCCATGCTTGGGATGGCGACGATTTCCCGAAAGAAGCGCAAAATATCGTTTTCGGCGTGCTGAACACGCTCATTGAGTTGTTGTACTAAGGGGTTCATGTGATTCTCCAAAATAATGGTTTGTAGGTGAGGGAATTGTAACGCAAACGGCCGTTCCGGGTAAATTTTTTAAGCCTCTTGCCCATTAACAACCGGCAACCACACCTGAAACGTAGTGCCGCTACCTGACTGGCTTTCAAAGGTTATTCGGCCGTGATGCAAATCTACAATCTCCTTCACAATAGCCAGCCCCAAACCCGTGCCGGGAATGGTAGATTGGCTGGCCTGCTCCCCCCGATAAAACCGTTCAAAGAGGTGTGCCTGGTCTTTGGTCGTGATCCCTATGCCTGTGTCAGACACCGACAACAACACCTCTTGTTTGTCACTGTCCCACTCCGTTTGCAGCGAGATTTGCCCTTTGGGGGTGTAGTTGATGGCATTCGATACCAGGTTTATCACCAGTTGCGCCAGGTGGTTGCGTTCGCCATACACCATTGGCAACGCCGGATGTAATGAGGTGTTCAGGTGCAGCCCGGCGGCTTCAATTTTTTCCAGGTGCATCTCTAATACCTGGTGAACAACTTCGTTGAAGGCAACGGCCGTAAATTGAATCGTTGATTTGCTCAGTTCCAGCCGCGACAGGTTGAGAATATCCCCAATCAGGTTGCCAAGCCGGTCAGCCTGTTTACGCAACACATCCATGTATTGGGCACGTTTTTCTGGTTTGCCCTGGTTCAACAGCTCCAGATACAAATTTAAGTTGGTGATGGGGGTTCGCAGTTCATGGGAGACATCAGAAACAAACTTTGTTTTTAGGCGGTCAAGCTCTTGCAGCCGCACATTGGCCTCTTTTAACTCACGAGTACGAGCCACCACCCGCTGTACCAGAGTTTCAAACAACAACTCGCGTTCGATAGCATTTCCGGCAATTT
>CAZPEJ010000395.1:0-5222 GCA_964585465.1 uncultured Ardenticatenaceae bacterium | reverse complement strand
CGGCTGGGCCAGGGCGGAGGTGGCAACCAAGACGGCCCCACTTTCACCAGGCACATCTACCGTCAATTCCCCGTTACCGTTGACGGTGTGGTTATCACCCGATAGCACATTTTCAAAGGTGGCCCCGATGGGCAGCACACCACTTACGTCCAGTGTTACCGTTTGGGTCATTGGGCTTCCCAGGCTGCCAGCACGGTTGAGGAAAACAAGGGCTGCGTCCGAGGAGTCGGCCATGAAACGGCCGTAAACATACAGTTCATTGGCATTGTCCACCAGCAGAGGCACAAAACTACCGGTGCGAAGGGCTGGGTGTTCGTTGCGGGCAGTGGTCAAGACAGTGTAATAGTCACGCAGATTATCTTGTTCGTTTTGGGATTGTAAATGGGCGTAGAAGGGCAAACCGCTTTCATCCAACCAGGGGAAAGGTTGGCGGTTGTACGGGTCATCTTGCCAGGTGGCACCATCGTAGGTGACAGGGCCAACCAATCCTACCTCGTCGCCGTAGTAGATGGTGGGCGCACCGGGCAGAGTCATCTGCAAGATAATCACACCCTTGAGTTTGGCGATGGCCGGACTCCAATCGTAATTGGGGTCTTGGTAAATGGAGTCATCATTCAGGCTACTGTTTTCATCCAACATGAAGAGGGCACGGTTGGTGTCGTGGCTGCCCAGCAGGTTCATCATGGCATACAACGCTTCGCCGGGGTAACGCTCCTGCAAGTTGAGCAGTCGTTCGTTCAACTGGCTGGGGGTCAGCGGGTCTAAAATGCCTGCGGAACTGCCGGAGTTGTGGTCGTTGTCCACAAAGGGGGTGTCGCGCCAAAAGCTGAGAATGGCGGAGCTAAACTGGTAGTTCATGGTGGCATCCCACTCCGACCCCAATGTCCAGGAGGTAGCCACATTCCACTCTTCACCCACAATGTAAGCATCTGGGTTGCTGGTGTGAACGGCCGTTCTGAAACCCTCCCAGTAATTGTTGTTGGGGTCATTGGTGGTACCGGGGTCAACATCCCCACCCACGTCTAACCGCCAGCCATCGGCCCCTTGCTCTACCCAATAACGAGCAATGGAGTCGGCCCCACCCGCCCAAATCAAATCTCGCACTTCCTGGTTGCTGGAATCCAGTTTGGGCAGGCTGTCGAAACCAAACCAGGAGGTGTAATTGGTATCGCCCGCGCACACCCCCGTACCAGGTGGGTTGGCGGGTTGGAAGTAATACCAGTCGCGGTAAGGGCTGGCGAGGTCTTCACACGCCCCAGTTGGCGGGTCATACCGTTCATATCGGTCAAAGTAGACGCTGTCTGAGGAGGAGTGATTAAACACCCCATCCAAAACCACATAAATGCCCCGATTTTGTGCCTCGGCAACCAGAGTTTGGAAGGTAGTTAAATCGCCAAAGTTGTCGTCAATCTGGCTAAAGTCGGTGGTGTCATATTTGTGGTTCGAGGGGGATTCAAAAATGGGGTTCAGGTAGAGAACCGTTACCCCCAGGTCTTGCAGGTAATCCAACTGGTTGATGATGCCATCCAGGTCGCCACCGTAGAAGTTTTGGCTGTAGGTGGTGTAACAGTTGGGATCGCTGTTGTCGCGGGGGTCACAAACGGCCGTATTCCAATCGGTGTCGTTAGAACGGTAAATTGTGCCGCGTGGGTCTTCGTAGAAGAAACTGCCCACCGGGGTGTCATTGGCAGAGGTGCCGTTGCGGAAGCGGTCGGTAAAAATTTGGTACATGATGCCATTTTTCACCCAATCAGGGGTTTGGAAGGAGGCATCATACATCGTTAATTGCCAGCTATTGTCCACACTGTCGGCCAAGGGCTGGCCCCAACCGCCGGTGCGGGCGTTGTCATCTTCGTAATAGGCGGTGGCACTGCCGTCTTGGGCAATAAACCGATACCAGTAAATGGTTGGATCGGCCGATACAGGCAGGGTTATTTCCCACCAATCATAGGTTTCATCGTGGGCTACCTTCTCTAGCTGGTACAGGGTTTGTACATTGAGGCGGTCGTTCCACACCCGCACCCGCACCTGGGAGAGGTCATCACAGGCAGAACGGAACCGTAAGGTAACGGCCGTTCCAGCAGTCACAGCTCCACCTGGGGTGCGGTACAACGTGTCCCGGCTGTTGTGTCCCAGATCATTCCACCAGATATTGTCGTCCTGGGCGGCCCCACTGGCACACGCCCCACTTCCACCACCCCCTGTTGCCGGAGGTGTTTGTTGTTTGTATTGGGTGGAGTTGGCTAAAACGGCCGTTGTTGACCAATCGGTGGCGTTCCAGTCGTCGGCCGGGTTGTTCACCGTGTCTTGCGCCGGGTCTGACCCGCCGCCTCCCGTACTCCACACTTCCAGGTAAATGGTATCTGGGTTGCCCAGGGCTGCTTTCGACACCTGCCACTCGATCACCGAGGTGCTGCCGGTGGTGTAGGCGGCTGCATCGGTCGCTCCTGTCTGGCTCCAAGAGCTACTGCCCTGGTTCCAGGCCCACAATTGGGTATCTTCTGCGCCGTATGGGGCTGAATCTACCCAGGTGTTCAAGCTAAATTCCGGTTTGTGCGGGTCGTTCACCACCACGTTCCGCCCCCAGGCATCGTTGGTAGCTCCATTGCTGTCGTTGGTGGTGTCTATGTACATCAGGTATTTGCCCCAATTGGTGGCGGCAATGTCGGCGTTGATTGTAAAGGCAATGTAATACGAACTGTCATCTTCGGCGATGTACAAATCCCCCATATCCAGATTAGCATTCCCTTGTGGTGGGTCTACCGGGTCGCTGGCAACGGGATTTCCATAGGATTGGTCAACCACCCCATCCACGACTGGTGTACCAAACTGGGTGGAGTTGGCTAAAACGGCCGTTGTTGACCAATCGGTGGCGTTCCAGTCGTCGGCCGGGTTGTTCACCGTGTCTTGCGCCGGGTCTGACCCGCCGCCTCCCGTACTCCACACTTCCAGGTAAATGGTATCTGGGTTGCCCAGGGCTGCTTTCGACACCTGCCACTCGATCACCGAGGTGCTGCCGGTGGTGTAGGCGGCTGCATCGGTCGCTCCTGTCTGGCTCCAAGAGCTACTGCCCTGGTTCCAGGCCCACAATTGGGTATCTTCTGCGCCGTATGGGGCTGAATCTACCCAGGTGTTCAAGCTAAATTCCGGTTTGTGCGGGTCGTTCACCACCACGTTCCGCCCCCAGGCATCGTTGGTAGCTCCATTGCTGTCGTTGGTGGTGTCTATGTACATCAGGTATTTGCCCCAATTGGTGGCAGCAATGTCAGCGTTGACCGTGAAGGCAATGTAGAAGTTATCAGAATCGGCCGTGATGTATAAATCCCCCATATCCAGATTGGCATTCCCCTGGGGTGGGTCTACCGGGTCGCTGGCAACGGGATCACCATACACCTGATCCACTACCCCATCTATGACGGGGGAGTCGGCGGTGATGGTGTGCTGGGAAACGGCCGAAACCACCGCCGGTACTATTTCTTCAACTCGCGCCGTTGCCTGGGAGGCCCGGCTCAAGCTAAAGACCGTTAAAAACAGGAGGCAGGCGAGTAATAATCGCCCTGGAATACGAATCCTATCTTTCATAGTTTCTCCTCTTGGGTTGGATAAAAGGGTTGGGAAATAAACAAACAGGCTTCGCGGCGCGTGGGGGATTCGGCCGTTTGGGTGAATGAACTGAACTGATAATCCTTCTCTCACACATCCTCATTGAAGCCATCACCGTGACAAGGGGATGGTTGACATAGCAACCATATATCAAACTATAACATCTAATAGTTGATACGTCAACAAATTCACTATTAAATTTTGGGTACGCTGGTTATAATTCCACCTATGCACATCTTGATTGTGGACGATGAAAAACCGGCGCGGGGAGAGTTACGTTATCTGTTGCAGCAGTTGGCAGCAACGGCCGTTTATTTTGAAGCCAGTAATGGACAGGAAGCCCTGGAACTGGTAGCCCGCGAGCCGATAGATGTGGTATTTCTGGACATCAACATGCCGGGGGTGAATGGGCTGGCTGCGGCTGCTGCCATGAGTGAACACCCCACCCCACCCTTGATTGTTTTTGCCACTGCTTATGATGCCCATGCGGTGCGGGCTTTTGAACTGGCTGCGCTGGATTATGTGGTGAAGCCGTTTTATGAGCAGCGATTGGCGCAAACCATGATTCGGATTCGCCAAAGTCTGGCAGAACGGGGGCAGTTTCGGGAGCGACAAACCGCGTTGAAGGGGTATCTGGAAACGGCCGTTTCTGCCCCGCGCCTCACCAAACTATGGGGGCAACGCAACAACGACACCCGCGTACTGGTAGATTACCAGGACATTCTCTGGGTAGAGGCTGATAACAAAAAAGTATACCTGCAACACAAAACCGGTGAAAAATTACTGGTGCGTTACACCCTTAAAGAACTAGAAACGCGCCTGACCAACCACCACTTCACCCGCATTCACAAAGCGTATCTGGTCAACCTGAATTATGTAGCTGAAGTTATTCCCTGGTTTTCTGGCACCTACCAGGTTCGTATGGCCGACCCAGCCCGCACCGAAATTCCCCTCTCTCGCCAATTCGCTCAGACATTAAAACAAGAAACAGGGCTGTTCTAACAAATCGTGTTTTGTGTCGGCCGTGTGTGTTTTGTAATACGTCCTTTCAAAACGCCTCATTTGACCGATGGGTGGCGTAGAGCAAAAACGGCCCGTGTTCATCCTCCATCTCTTTTTCCAGCGTCATGCCCAGGTTTGTCGCCACTTTGATAGAGGCGGCGTTGTCTGGGTAAATAAAACAAACAAGGCGCGACAGGTTCAACTGCTCAAAACCGTAACGGAGAATAGCCTGTGCCGCCTCGGTGCCCAGCCCTTGCCGCCAATAGGGTTTGGCGATGAGATAGGCCACCTCTACTTCAAAACGTTCCTCAATTGTCCAGGGGAGCAACCCACACCGGCCAATAAACTGGTTATTTTCTTTGAGAATGGTAGCCCAAAGCCCTAACTCTGGATGATCGGGATGCCCATTGAGAAACCACTCTAACTCTTCTTTGGTTTCCTCATAGGTCAGGGTGCCATCGGGAAAGTAGCGGCGAATTTCCGGGTCGCGGTACAGGGTGTAGAGTTCAGCCAGGTCGCCCGGTAACAGGTGTCTCAACAAAAGTCTGTCTGTTTCCAGTATTTTCATAATTTTTGCTGCTCCTTATCCACATAAATGTTTTTGTGTGTGGGGAATG
>CAZPEJ010000394.1:0-5242 GCA_964585465.1 uncultured Ardenticatenaceae bacterium | reverse complement strand
GCATTACCCGTTTAAGCGGCCCGTCAAGACCGGTGCCCAAAAGTGCGCCCGTCTTGACGGCCCGCTTAGACGGCCCGCTTAAGCGGCCCGTCAAGACGGGCCGTCTTGGGGGGGCGGGAATGGGGGTGGGAGTGGGCACGGGGGCACTGCTGAGAATGTCAATAAAGTTTAGTTTGTTGTTCACAGCCCCGACCGCGCTGGTGAGGGTGAGGAATCCATCGTTGACCTGGATAACGGCCGTTCCTTCAACCCATCGCGTCGTCGTTGTGGGGATGCCATCTACTACTACCACCCCTTCGGCTGCCACTTTGTATACGCTATCGGTAGCCCGTGCATCTCCCGAAACCAGATGAACCTGGTAATACCCATTGGGCAAGGCAATTTCCCATACGGCATTGGGGTTAGAAGCTGCCTGAGTAAAGATGACAGTATCGTAACGCTGGTCGGGTGAGTTGGCACGGTTGCGGTCGTACACATTGGCACTGTTGCTGGCGTTCCAGCCGTAGCTGTACCCATTTCCGCGGTCGCCATACAGTAATCCACTATCCACCAGGTACCCTGCCGGAATGGGGGCAGTGGCGGGTTGGAAGTTGATGTGCAACTCAATAGCCGCTGGTGTGCTGGTGGGGGTGGGGGCTAACAGGGCCAGTTCCAAAATGGGGGCGGAAGCTCCTTCGCGGGAGGAGACGGCCTGGGTGACGGAAAAACTGCTGCAATTGAGGGGGGCAATGGCTAAGGTGGCGATGCGGGTGGGGTCATTTTGCCGTTCTGTTTCCAAAAAGGCGACCAGTTGGGGGGTATTGTTGAAGAGCAGGGTGTTACCAACGGCCGTTAAGTTAGCCGTACTCAAGGGTAGGGTGGTTAAGGTGGGGCGGGTGTTCCAGGTAACGGCCGTTTCTTCCCAGGTGTCATCCGTTGCTCCATACACCCCCAGTTGCAAAGTGCCACCGGTGGAGGCAAAGGTGCTATTCAGACGCAAGTTGGCCTCGGTGATAGCGGCAGTGGCACTGTTCAAATCAAACTTCAAATAGGCGATGTGGGTGGCCGTACACCCTTCAGTTGGCCCATGCTGCCCGCTAATTCCCAAAGCCGTGCTGTTGTGGCTGGACTCATCCCCCAACACCACTGTCGCGTCGGCGATGGGCTGCAAGGTTGGCAACGCGCTTCCCCACTGTGCCCCCAGGGCCATTACAACAAACAAGCTGGCGATTAAAATGGTTGGTTTCAAATAACGCATGTTCATGTTGGTTCTCTCTGGAGACCTGCGATGGTTTTCATCCGATGTTTTTCATCAGGACATCGCAGGTCTAAACGGCTACGGCCACACCTTGCTGGCGGTGGTGCAGACAAAGTAGGGTTGCCCAATGGCGGTGGCGAAGTCTGTGGTAAGCGGATTGCCGGGTTCATACGTTTCAAAGGCTCCCGATGGTTCGCTGGTGGCAACCCAACGCAGCACGCGTGTTACGTCTTGGATGCTGCTGGCGAGGGCGGAAGCCAGGTTTAAGTCGCTGCGGCTCAGGGGCAGGGAGAGGGCGTTGTAGGCACAACTGCCACCCACCAGGTTAAAGGTGGGTGTGCCACTAAGCGGTACGCTGCCCAGCAGGTTAAAGGAACTGTTCCCGGTGCCATCTAGCAGCAAGAAGTAGCTGCTGCCCAGGCTGGTGGCGAAGTCTTGCGAGAAGGGGTTACCCGGTTCGTAGGTGAGAAAGGCGTTCAGGCTGGTTTCCCAGGTGAGAAGTTGTTGTACGGTGGTACCGGTTTGGGCAGAAACGGCCGTTGCTAATGCCTGGGCGGTGGTTAAACCGGTGTCGGCTAAGGGCAGGGTGATGAAGTTGTACCGCCCATTGACCAGGGAGAAGTCATACTCAGCAACACGGTTAGAAACGGCCGATTCCAATTGCCAACAGTTATCACCAACGGCCGTTACCACATAGGTGTAATCATCGCTGCCAGCAGCCCCACCCAGATGAACGTAGTTGGTGTCGGTGATTTCTGCCAATAAATCGGCCGGGGTGGGAGTGAAGTAGGGAGCATTGGCACGGGCATACACCCGATAAACCAGAACCGTGAGAGGGTTGCCCTGTGTGTCTTGGGTAGTGGCGGGCCAGGTGAGCGTGACATCGTTGCCATTTTGCGAAATGGTCAAGCCGCTAATGGCTGCCGGAATTTGTGCCCCTGTACCAGGAATTACCACACTGCTGTTATTGCCCATTGTGAAATAGGAGATGTTTTGCCCGGCGTAATTTTCGACTGTTTCGCCATACGCCACACCTGTCACGGGAATTTGGGCTGCCTGCACCGTGTGAAGGGTTATTTGGTCGCCACAATTTAGCTGCCCGGTGACACCCGAACTGTTGTAACCCATCCGGTCTAACATTTTTTGCCCAATTTCCTGGGTACGTGGTGAGAGAATGGGAACGCCGTTTTTGTAAATGGCGTTGTATTTGCCATACAATGATTCAATATAATCGGTCATCACGGTGTCACCGCTGCCGTAGTTACCCAGGTTGTTCATATGAAACATGGTGGCGTTGACGCTAAAGTCGAGCAAAAAGCCCAATGCCTGGTTGGTGATGGTGTTGATGATGGTAGGGTAATCGTAACAGGGTGGGGTGGTGTCGGGGTTTTGCGCGTAACCAGGGCAGTAGACGATGTTGTAATAATCTACTTCTTGGGCTGGCGTGGTGATAAAGTAATAAATGTTGTTGGCGTAACGTGGCACCTGAAGGATGGCGGGCTGGTAGGGGTGGGGAATGCCAGTGTTGGGGCTGGGGTTGTTGTAGGCGGGTAGGGAGGCATTCACCAGCATGTACCGTACCCCTAAATCGTAGGCGGCTTGTGCCAGGTCTGGGTTGGGTGGGTTTATGCCGCTGTAATCACCCGTCAGCAGGGTGTTTTGGGTGTAATCGCTGAAACCTAAAAAGGTGGCGGTGAGGGTGTTGGAGTGGATTTCCTGGTAGTTGATCTGGTAGCTGGGGTAGGGGATTTCGTCAATGTCCAGGTCGCGGTGGGTGTAGGTGTGGTTGAGCCAGGTGAACTGGTTTTGTACCTCTACTGCTTTGGCGGTGAGGGTGTTGGTAATGATCTGCCCCTGGAAATTGATGTCCTGTTCGCTGCCTTCACCGTTGAAGGGCATTTCGATGCGAAAATCGGCCGTGTTAGGTACCGTACTCTTAAAATCTGCCATCCAACTGACCAGGTTGTCCAGGTCGCTGGGGTGTAAACGGTAGCCGTTATCGAAAATGACCTGATGATTTACCGCATCCCAGGTATCTCCCCACCCCAATATGTCATCTGGCTGTGGGGTGAAGTAGAGATGGCGTTCACCCAGGAAAATGCCTTTGGTGGCCCACTGGATGATGCCATAGGGCAGGGCGCGGGCGTGTAGATAGGCGGGGGGAATGGCTGGATAGAAGGAGCCAAGGGTCATTACCAGGTGTTCACGGCCGTTTCCAGGGCGAAACACGGCCATAAAGGTGTATCCGTCTGGGTTTTGCATCAAGGGGGTGACATCGGCCCCGATGGCGGGCTGGGCCAGGTAGCCATACATACAAGGCCCGTCTATAGGCAGGGCAATATCTGGGCGCAAATAGTCGAAGGTCACAGTAGCGGCCGTTGTCAGGCTGGCATCAAAGGGAATCCCTACAGGTGTGCCGGGGCAAAACGTAGGTTCATTATTGGCTGCCACCACCGAAACAAAGTCCAATCCATGATCGGCCGCATTGGGGAAGGCGTACCAGGTGACGTGACGCACGGCAAAATTTTGTTCATATGTCTCCAGAACGGCTTTTTCCGTGCTGCTCAACCAGAACCAGATATTGCTCGTGGTAGCCATGACCGCATAGTAATACCCATGATTTACCCCGTCCCACAAATCTGCCTCTTCCAGTGTCCCGTCTGGTGCAGGTTGGGAGGTATCCAGGGCTACATACGGAATACCCAAAATATCCAGATAGGTTTTGACCATGGCAAACACCCCATCTGCATCACCTGGGCGATAAAGCAGCAGGATTTTCATATCCAAAACTGGGTTCGGGATAATATCCTCTGGCAGGGCAGACGGGGTAACTTGTTCTGGTTTAACAGGGGGGGGTAACAAAGGGGGAACGTATGGGTTGTCAGGGGGTTGTGTCTGGGGCGGGTATAGGATCGGCCGTCCTTCATCCGCCCGGCTATGGCCCGACAACCCCAAGACCATAACGGCTAAGAGAAGGAAACCGGAAACCCGTAGGAATATGCGGAGTCGCGTTGCAACAGATAGGCGCGCAAACTCCTGCAAAGCAAGAACCTGCTTCCACAAAAAAGATATGAAGTTTTGAGTGATCATGAAATCTACCCCTCGGGCTGTGGTTGTTCAAATAGTTGTGGGAGTTTTGCAAGTTGGGAAAGGCAATAATCTGAAAAAACCTTGAACAGTACCACAGTACCAACGCGGAACAGTTTCATGATAACATAGTTCATTGGGTTAAAGCAATGGGTCTAAAGATATTTTAAGGTAATATCAGGAGGAAAACGGCCGTTTCGGGGATATAGCACAGGGTGGTTTAGGGGTTTGCAGAGGGTATGAAACTTAAAGATTTATGTTATGATGCAATTGCGCGACAGAAAACGACCTGATCTAAAGTAAACTGGTGGACGTGATGGGGACCCTGTTAGGTGTGAACGTGATCCCGACGCAAGTGCGATATATCATGCAGCGATGGGACAGCAAACTAGGATTGTATGACTATAACGCCCGGTTTTACGACCCAGGAGTGGGCAGGTTCATCAGTGCCGATACCATCATCCCCAACCCCTCCAACCCCCAAAGTTACAACCGATACTCCTATACTCGAAACAACCCCCTTAACTTCACTGATCCTACTGGACATAGAGAGGAAGATTGTGATCTAGGTCTATGTGATGATGAGGATACTACATCTGGTGACTCTTCAACGCCATCACAATCATCAGGAACTTCACAATCTGTTCTACCTTGTGATGATGTTTGGTGTGCTAGAGGCCCTTATCACCCTGAGATCTCTTTAGAAAACTGGGAAAAGGGTCTCTTAGCTGCAATCATTGTTCAAGAAAACAATGGTCAACCTACAGAGTTTTTTAACTGGTCTGCTTGGGTATTAAGAAATCGTTATGAATCAGGGGAGTGGGGAAATAACATTGTTGATATAGTGTTCAGTCAGGGGCAGTACACAAGTGTTCAAACATGGTTTAGTGAATATCCTGATGTTGTTGCTTGGCTACA
>CAZPEJ010000393.1:0-5252 GCA_964585465.1 uncultured Ardenticatenaceae bacterium | reverse complement strand
GCTTGGTTTGAAAGGCTACATCCGAGATTATTTTTCGTCGTTAGAGCCTTGAGAGAGGATTGGAGATTAGAGATTGGAGATTGTATGGCAACTTCGTTAGAAGATTTGAAGGTGTTGCGGGTTGTTGAAGAAATGGTAGATGATATTTGGAAGGTGGTTATTACCTGGGATACTTTCAGTAAAAATACGATGGGAAAACAACTAACCAGTGCGGCTGATTCGATTGGGGCAAATATCGCAGAGGCTTTCGGCCGTTTTCATTATGGCGATAAATTGAATTTCCTTTATTATGCGAGAGGAAGCCTGTTTGAAACAAAGTATTGGATCAACCGGGCAGCAGAACGGAACTTATTACCACCTTTTCAAATACAAAAATACACCCTCCAGCTGAATGACGTTGGTCGTATATTGAACAGTTTTGCCAACAGCCTGAGATCTCAACAAAAAGAGACAAAACCAGGCTATACATTGCGTGAGTCTGCAACAGAGTATGTGGCGGTAACGGAACCTTTTTCTTTATTTACCCAACCTGAGCTTGATTGGTTAGCAACTACTACTGAGTCTAGTCACCAATCTCTAATCTCTAATCTCCTAAAAGAACTATGAACAACCTACTTGATTTATCTGTAGCTGAATTCCGCGAAATCGCGGCCAACATCGAACAAGAAATTGGTAAGGTGATTGTGGGGCAGAAGGATGTGGTGCGCCATGTGCTGATTGGCATTATCGGCGGCGGCCATGTGCTGCTGGAAGGGGTGCCGGGGCTGGGCAAGACGATGCTCATTCGCACGTTGGGCCAGGTATTGCAGATGCAATTTAGCCGCATTCAGTTCACCCCCGACCTGATGCCCGCCGACATCACTGGCACGGATATTATGGAAGAAAGCGAAAACGGCCGTCGTGCTTTCCGTTTCCAACATGGCCCTATCTTTGCCAACCTGGTGTTGGCGGATGAAATTAACCGCGCCACACCCAAAACTCAATCCGCCCTGCTGGAAGCCATGCAGGAAAAAACGGTCACAGTTGCCAACGAAACCTATAAACTGCCTGCTCCGTTTTTTGTGCTGGCAACCCAAAACCCCATTGAGCAGGAAGGCACTTACCCCTTGCCAGAGGCGCAGCTTGACCGGTTCATTTTTAAGGTGAATGTTGGGTTCCCCTCGGCAGAGGAGTTGACGGAAATTTTGGTGCGGACGACGGGCAAAGAGAACCCACAAGCAGAAACGGCCGTTTCCGCCGACCGCCTTATTGCCATGCAAGGGTTAGCCCGCCAGGTGCCCATCCCCAGCCACGTCAGCCAGTTCATTAGCCGCCTGGTGGTTGCCAGCCATTCCCAAGACACCCCTTCACCACTGGTGCGGCAATTTGTTCGCTACGGCTCCAGCCCACGCGGGGCGCAGGCATTGGTGCTGGGAGCCAAAATCACTGCTTTGTTGGCTGGGCGGTATAACGTGAGCTTTGAGGATATAACGGCCGTTGCCCCGGCTGCCCTACGTCACCGTTTGTTACTCAACTTTGAAGGCCAAGCGCAAGGCATCAAACCCGACGATGTAATTGCCGATTTGTTAAAAAGTGTCTCAAGAGATTAGGAAATGGAGGTTTCCATGACTCTCAACATCAGCTTGCCCGCGCAGACCAAAACCAAACCGCGCCGATGGCCGCCGCTACAGGGTGATTGGACATTTGAAGATTATCTCAAGCTGCCAGATAACGGAATGCGTTATGAAGTGATTGAAGGAGAGTTGTTTATGTCCGATGCCCCCAGTCCCAGACACCAGGAAGTTATTCTCCGGTTAGCCATTTTTCTTTTTTCATTTGTAGAAGATCATCACCTGGGCAAACTTTATCAATCTCCTATTGATGTTGTAATGACAGATGTGGCGACACCTGTACAACCTGATTTGCTCTTTATTGCCAATGAGCGATTGAGCATTGTGCAAGAAAAACGGATTGTAGGAGTGCCAAATTTAGTTGTAGAAGTCCTTTCTCCTGGTACAGCAGGTGTAGATCGCAACCGTAAATTCAAAACCTACGCCCGTGTAGGAGTGGCGGAGTATTGGCTGGTAGACCCAGATGAAAATATCCTGGAGGTCTATGTTTTACGTGGGCAGGCTTACGCCTTGTTAGGCACCTTCCAGCAAAATGATACGATTTCCTCCGAAGTTTTGGCTGAATTAGCTCTACCAGCCCGTCACATCTTCCCCCAATCGTCAATCTAAAATCGTAAATCCTGATGCCTATTTTTGACGAAGCTACCCTGCGTAAACTGGAACAACTGACCCTCACGGCCGATCAGGTGCGGGTGGGGGTGATGAAAGGCGACCGTCGCAGCAGCAAACGAGGCACTTCCATTGAGTTTGCTGATTACCGTAACTACGTGCGGGGGGATGATTTGCGGCGGTTGGATTGGAATGTGTATGCGCGGTTGGAACGGCCGTTTATCAAACTCCTCGAAGAAGAAGAAGATTTGGCTGTCCACCTGTTGGTAGATACCAGTACCAGCATGAATTGGCCGGACGAAGAAACGGCCGAAACCCACAAATTGCGTTATGCCATCCGCCTGGCTGGCGCACTCGGTCACATCGCCCTTTCCGCCAACGACTTACTCACCATCACTCTGCTCAACAGCCGCCACGAACTTAACTGGGGGCCGTTTCGCGGGCAGCAAAACAGTTTGAGATTGTTGCAATTCCTGGAAACGGCCGAATCTGGTGGCATCACCGACCTCAATCTTTCCCTGAAAAATTATGCCTTGCGTGGCCGTCGGCCGGGGCTACTCTTTGTCTTGAGCGATTTTCTTTCTCCTGGTGGTTACCACGATGGTCTGAACGCCCTGCAAGCGCGGGGTTACGAAGTGGGCTTCATTCACCTCCTCAGCCCCGACGAAGTAGAACCACCCCTGGGCGGCGATTTGAGGTTGGTGGATATTGAAACAGGGCAAGATGCTGAAATCACCCTTGACCCTTCCACGCTGGGGCTTTACCGGCAACGGTTACAGGAGTGGCAGGGAGAGATAGCCGGGTATTGTAACGGCCGTCATGTCCATTACATCCCTCTCACCACCGACCAGCCCTGGGAAAAACTGGTGATGCAGACGTTGCGGGTTAAGGGTGTGGTAAAATAGGGGTGTATTGTCTAGGAGGTGTTACATGCCATCACCATTCCCAGGGATGGATCCCTATTTGGAAAGTCATGAGTGGACAAGTGTTCACTATGAACTGAGTTCCCAAATTGCCAGACAACTTGTACCCCAGGTGTCGCCCAGGTATACCGTGCGTACAGTCGAACGGTTTGTGACAACCATTTTGGATGATGGGGAGATTAAAAAGAGCAGTATTTACCCAGATGTGGGAGTAGCTGAAACAAAAACACGGTATGAAATCGGCCGTCAACAGTTCTATACCCCCTCTTTACCTTTACAACTGATCACCATCATGCCCAGCAAAGTTCCACATGTGACCGTAGAAATTCGCACGGTTGGCGAAAGAGAGTTAATAACAGCTATTGAGGTTATTTCGCCTACAAACAAACAAGGCAGGGGGTATCGGGAGTATTTGGATAAACGGGATAATATCTTAACCAGTATGGTGCATCTGGTCGAAATTGATCTATTGCGTGTCGGGCGGCGTGTTCCTATGAAAAGCCCTTTGCCCGATGCACCTTATTTTATATTTTTGAGCCGGGCAGAAAAACGGCCGATTACCGATGTGTGGCCCATTCCATTTGAAATGCCCCTGCCCACTATCCCGATTCCCCTGTTAGCCGAAGATGCTGATGCTATCTTAGATTTACAACTGGTGTTAAACACCGTATACGACGATATGCGTTATGATCTTACTGTCAACTACCATGAACCGCCAGAGATAACATTGGAAGGCGAAACGGCCGTTTGGGCCACCAACCTTCTGCAACAAGCAGGCTACTCCCATGAAAAATAAACCCGAAACCCCCAAAGTCACCCTGAAAAAGCTGACTCTGGAAAACTTCAAAAACTTCCAAAAAGCTGAACTAGAACTCGGCCCCTTCACCATCCTGGTGGGAGCCAACGCTACCGGCAAAAGCAACCTTCGCGAAGCCTTTCGTTTCTTGCACGGCATCGGCCGGGGCTACACCCTGCCCGAAATCATCGGCGAAAAGTACACCAGCGGCGAAAAAGTCTGGAACGGTATACGAGGAGGTACCCGTGAGTTAAGACACTTGTTCAGCTTACCCACAAACTTATCTTTCACTATAAGCATTGAATTTGAGTTGCAATATATCAGTTCTGTCTCCCTCCTGACCTATTTGATAGAAATAAACCCTGGTTATCCTAAACGAAGTCCTACAATACTCAGGGAATGCCTGGATTATGATGGGACTAAACTGTTTGAAGCAGTTGTTAATGAAAAAGGATATTTGTCTGTCATCAGCGGGAATGTGTTTGAATTGGGGTCTCTATCACTCTCATGGGAGTCAAATCGCCCAATCCTACCCCAATTACTTAATTATTTTGAGGAAATCAAAAGGTTCATGCACTTAACCCCTTCTTTTCTTCAGGCAGTTAATGTTTTTAGCAGGGAGATGTTTAACATATTAGGTATCAGTTCTATGCGATTTTTAGAACCAAACCCTACAATGATGCGTTTACCCTCCACGCCTGGTCAAAAAATCCTCAGTGATAATGGAGAAAATCTCTCTTCTGTGTTGCAAACCATTTATCAAGATGCGGCTTTACGAAAAGCATTAATACAATGGGTGCAACAACTAACGCCAATGGATGTGGTGGATTTTAAGTTTGTGCCAGACCCAACAGGACGTATTTTGTTGACCTTAGTAGAAGAAAATGGGCAAGAGATTTCAGCTTATAGTGCTTCTGATGGCACACTACGCTTTTTGGCAATGTTAGCAGCCATTCTTAGCCCAGAACCAGCTAAATTTTACTTTTTTGATGAATTTGAGACGGGCATCCACCCCTCCCGTTTGCACTTGTTAGTACGATTTTTAGAGCGCAAAGCTGAAACAGGGGACTTACAGGCTGTAATTACTACACATTCTTCTCAGCTACTAGATTTTGTCAGCGACACAACCTTAAAATATGCTTCTGTCCTTTATCGTTTACCTGACCATACTGAGTCTCAAATCAAAAAGATAACAGACATTCCAAATGCCGAAATGTTTATTGAGCAACAAGGGTTTTCAAAACTCCATGCCACCCATTGGTTTGAAGATGCTTTGTATTTGTTGGATGACGAGGTAGAGAAAGTTGTCGCATG
>CAZPEJ010000392.1:0-5252 GCA_964585465.1 uncultured Ardenticatenaceae bacterium | reverse complement strand
ACCACAGATTGGGCGGATGGAACGGATTGGCACGGATTTTTGGGAATTGGACGCGAATCGGCGCGGGTTGGACGGATTAACGCGGATTTTTACCCGCGAAAACCCGTTAAACCCGTAAAATCCACGTCCCATGGATTGGACGGATGGAACGGATTGGCACGGATTTTTGGGAATTGGACGCGGATCGGCGCGGGTTGGGCGGATTAACGCGGATTTTTTTACCCGCGAAAACCCGTTAAACCCGTAAAATCCGCGTCCCAATCCTCCTCCGTGAAAATCCGTCTTATCCATGTCATCTGTGGTTAATTCTTCTCCTAAATAGGCAAAACATGGGCGTTCACAATTCACAACTTACAACTCATACTTCACAATTCGTTGCTATCTACGACACCACCCTGCGCGATGGCACACAACGTGAGGGTATTTCCCTTTCGCTAGACGATAAGCTAAAAATTGCCCGACGACTGGATGAATTTGGCGTGCATTACATCGAGGGGGGCTGGCCGGGGTCTAACCCAAAAGACGCAGAGTTTTTTAAGGCGGTGAAGGGCATGGCCTGGAAACATGCCAAAATTGCTGCTTTTGGCTCTACACGCAAGAAGGGAACGGCCGTTTCCGACGACCCCAACATTCAAGCCCTGGTTGCCGCCGAAACACCCGTCATTACGCTAGTGGGCAAAAGCTGGGATTTGCATGTGCGCGATGTGCTGGAAGTTGACCCCGAAGAAAACCTGGCCATGATCAGCGAGAGCGTGGCCTTCTTTAAGGAAATGGGCAAAGAAGTGATTTATGATGCCGAACATTTTTTTGATGGTTACAAAGCCAACCCAGATTACGCCTTGCTCACCGTTAAAGTAGCCGCCGAAAGCCACGCGGACGCAGTGGTGTTGTGCGACACCAATGGCGGCACATTGCCCTGGGAATTGGAGACCATTGTGCAAAAAGTACGGGCTGCCTTGCCAGAAAGTGTGCAGGTGGGCATTCACACCCACGATGATGGCGGTTGTGGCGTGGCAAACTCGCTGGCAGCCGTGCGGGCAGGCGCGGTGCAGGTGCAAGGCACGCTCAACGGGTATGGCGAGCGGGTCGGCAATGCCAATCTGTGTACCATCATCCCCGACCTACAAATTAAAATGGGTAAACAGTGCATCCCGGCCGAAAATCTGGCAGCCCTGATGGATTTGTCCCATTTTGTGGCCGAAGTCACCAATTTGCCACACGACACCCACGCCCCGTTTGTGGGCATGAGTGCATTTGCCCACAAAGGTGGTATTCATGTAGCCGCCATGCGGAAAAACGAGGCCAGCTACCAGCACATTGACCCCACATTGGTGGGCAACCAGCGGCGCACGGTGGTTTCGGAGCTTTCTGGGCGGGGGAATGTGTTGGATAAAGCGGCCGAATATGGGGTGGATGTCAACTCGGCGCAGGCGCAACAGGTGTTGCAACAAATTAAAAGCCTGGAAGCCCAAGGATTCACCTTTGAAAGTGCTGAAGCCTCCATGAGTTTGATGTTGCGCCGATTGCAACCAGGGTACAAACCGCCCTTTGAACTGCAAGATTTTACGGTGATTGTGCAAAACCGGCGGTATGAGGGCATGTGTGCCGATGCCACTGTGAAGGTGAAGGTGAATGACCAGGTATTGCATACGGCGGCCGAGGGCAACGGCCCGGTGAATGCCCTGGATGCGGCTTTACGCAAGGCATTGGTGGGTGCCTACCCTGTGCTGGCAGATGTGCGGCTGGCGGATTACAAGGTGCGTATTTTGGGCAGCCAGGATGGTACGTCGGCGCGGGTGCGGGTGTTGATTGATACGGAAAACGGCCGTTCCCGCTGGAGTACCGTCGGGGCCAGCACCAACATTATCGAGGCCAGTTGGCAGGCGTTGGCAGATAGTATGGAGTATGCGTTGTTGAATGGGAGAAATGGAGATTAGGGATTGGAGATTAGAGATTGGGTAATCGCCAATCTCTAATCTCTAATCTCTTTAACAAAAATTATGGAAGCAAACATTGTTCTTTTACCCGGCGACGGGATTGGGCCAGAGGTGGTGAGCGCGGCGGTGGCTGTGTTGCAGGTGGTGGGGCAGAAGTTTGGGCATGGCTTTGAAACGGCCGAATTTCTCATGGGCGGGTGTGCCATTGACCAGTACGGCACAGCATTGCCAGAGGAAACATTGGGGGCGTGTTTGGAGTCGGATGCCGTGTTGTTGGGGGCAGTAGGCGGGCCAAAGTGGGATAACCCCATTGCCAAAGTGCGCCCGGAACAAGGGTTGTTGGGGGTACGCAAGGCGATGGATCTGTTTGCCAACTTGCGCCCGGTTAATCCCCACCCCGATCTGATAGATGCCTCCCCCCTCAAACGAGACCGCCTGGAAGGGGTAGATTTGCTGGTGATCCGCGAATTGACCGGAGATGTGTACTTTGGCACACCCCGCGAGCGCAAAGAGGTGAATGGGGAGTTGGTGGCATTGGATACCATGATTTATAGCCAGAGTGAGATTTGCCGTGTGGCGCATGTGGCCTTCCGCGCGGCGCGGGGGCGCAAGGGGCGGGTGGCCTCGGTGGATAAAGCCAATGTGCTGGAAAGCTCCCGGCTGTGGCGGCAAACAGTCACCGAGGTGGCGCGGGAGTACCCCGATGTGCAGTTGGAGCATGTGTTGGTGGATGCGGCGGCTATGTATTTGATTAACCGGCCAGCCAGTTTTGATGTGATGGTGACGGGCAACCTGTTTGGTGATATTCTGACAGACGAGGCTTCGGTGCTGTCCGGCTCAATGGGCAATTTGCCCTCGGCATCGTTAGGTGAACACAAAAATCGGCATGGTTTTCCGCGTGGGTTGTATGAACCAATTCACGGCTCGGCCCCGGATATTGCCGGAAAGGGTATTGCCAACCCGATTGGTACGATTTTGTCGGCGGCGATGATGTTGCGTTATTCGTTGGGGTTGGAAAGTGAAGCGATGGCGGTGGAAACGGCCGTTTTCCAAACCTTACAAGCAGGTATCAGAACGGCCGATTTAACCCGCACTAACCCGGTTACTACCAAAGAGATGACAGCAGAAATTGTCCAACGTGTGATGACAGGATAAAACATGAGAACCTTTTTCCTACATCCATCATACTTGCCATCAGGGTTCGTTCAAAACAATTTTAGAGATTAGAGATTACCAATCTCCAATCTCTAATCTGCCAAGTAAATGACAAACAATCCTATAAGGAGTCCCATGAAAACCGAACAAATGCAAAAGATGACCCAAAACGGCACCATGTCTGGTGAGGCTGCCGAACGAAATGCTCCCCGCCCCCGAACCCGCCCTGGCAGTGCGCCTGCCGCTTTGCAGTCGGAGTTTGTTTGGATGAATGGGGAGTTGGTGCCTTTTAACCAGGCGACGATTCACGTTTTGAACCCCACGTTGCATTATGGCCCTGGAGTATTTGAAGGGATTCGTTGTTACGCCACTCAACGTGGCCCGGCCGTTTTCCGCCTGCATGATCATTTGGAACGGTTTGTAGAATCTATCCGTATCTTGGGGTTGAATGATTTTGGTTATGGGGTGGAGGATTTGAGAACGGCCGTTCACCGGGTGGTTCATGCCAACCAGTTTACAGCCTGTTATATTCGTCCCATTTTTTACCTGGAAGGGGCCATGAACCTGAACCTGGATAGTTACCGCCCGGCGGTGGCAATTGCTGCCTGGCGATGGGGCACGCTGTTAGGTGCGGAATCTTTGGAAGCGGGGGTTCGTATGGTGGTTTCTTCCTTCACCCGGATGCACCCCAACGCCAGTATGACCAAAGCCAAAATTTCTGGGCAATATGTCAACTCTATTCTGGCAAAAACGGTGGCGGTACGGTCTGGTTTTGATGAAGCGGTGATGCTCGACCCGGATGGGTATGTAGCCGAGTGTACGGGAGAGAATTTGTTTATTGTGCGAAACGGGGTGGTGATTACACCGCCAAAAGCGGCCGTTTTGGAAGGTATCACCCGCGACTCTCTGATTGCCCTGGCGCAAGACGCAGGTTACACCGTAAAAGAAGAACGTATTTCCCGCGACCAGTTGTACATAGCGGATGAGGTATTTGTCTGTGGCACAGCTGCCGAGGTAGTGCCTGTGCGTGAAATTGACTTCCGGCGCATTGGCACAGGCAAAATGGGCAAAGTGACCCGTGAACTGCAAAACCTGTTTTTCGACACTGTTCGGGGCAAAGGGCGACGGTCTACCGAATGGTTGGATTACGTGATGATGGAGCCATTGTATTAGGAAGTTGGTGTAAGAATAGCGTGTGTTGCGCCGATGTAAAGCAGTTTACACCTGCTTTGTAGTAAAAAGAGTAGAGGGGCAACACAAAAGCGCATAGAATAGAATTATCAATTGAGGTGGTCTAATAAGTAGATAGTATTTCATAATAAGAACTGATTAAAGTATTGGTAATAGACCACCTAAACTATAACTCCCAAACTTCCTCCTTTTCTCCTTCTTCTCCTCTTCCCGCAAAAAGCTCTGCCCCCGCAGGGCTTTTTGCGTTCCTGGCAAACCTATTGCCTTCAACTGGCTTGCCATCCTACAAATTTGTGATAAAAAACACAACAGAATGATCTGGAGGAATCTCACATGTTTGTAAAACGTCTTGTCCTGATAGTTATTTCATTGGCGGTTGGTTTTGCTGTCACTCTTGCCCTGATTACCCTGGTGGGCACGAATCTGGAAGAGTACGGGGGAATGTATACCTTTTTCACTGCGCTGGCTTTGGCCTGTGCATTGGCTGTCTGGTTAGACAAATTTATGGGAACAGATTTGTTGCCCAAGTAATTAATTTTTAGGGTTGGAGGATGCTCCAATCATCACCATGCTTTTATGAAAAAGCCTCCGCTCTCGTTCATCGGAGGCTTTTTTGTTGAACGGCCGAAAGCCGTTCAACATGAAGGAGTGAACTATGTCGGCACAAGTCATTGATGGAAAACAAATTTCAGCAAAGGTAAAGGAGCAGGTCAAACAAGCTGTGGCTCAGATGCAGGCAGACAAAGGGTATACCCCTTGCCTGGCAACGGTATTGGTGGGGGAAGACCCGGCTTCGGCGACGTATGTAAGCAGTAAACAGAAGGCGTGTGAGGATTTAGGGATTCGTTCGGTGGGGCACCACCTGCCAGCCGATATTTCCCAGGCAGAGTTACAGGCTGTGGTGACTGGGCTGAATGCTGACCCCCAGGTGAATGGTATTTTGGTACAACTACCCCTACCTAAACATCT
>CAZPEJ010000391.1:0-5256 GCA_964585465.1 uncultured Ardenticatenaceae bacterium | reverse complement strand
TCAGGCCCTTCGTGTCGCATTAGACATTCCCGATTAGGGAGCAGTACCCAGTTGTTAGTACCCAGTTGTCAGTACCCAGTACTCAGTGATCAGTCCGAATACTGTTTACTGTTCACTGTTTACTGTTCACTGTTTACTGTTCACTGTTTACTGCCCACTACTCCCCACTTCCCTGCCACAACTGCCGCATCTCCTCCGAAGTTACCAGCAATTCATCCAGCGTGCCTTCGGCCTCAATTCGGCCGTTTTTCATCACCACCACATGATCCGCTTGCCGCAACGCCGCCCGACGATGGGAAACGACCAGAAGTGAGGGGCGAGGAGCGAAAGGCGCACTTTTTCGCTCCTCGCTCTTCTCCCTCCGCTCTTCTTGCAACCTCTCCCACAGCTTCTGCTCCGTCTCCACATCCAACGCGCTGGACACATCATCCAAAACCAGCAGTTCTGGCTGGCACACAAACATGCGGGCGGCGGCACTGCGCTGTACCTGCCCACCGGAGAGGCGCACACCACGCGGCCCCACCACCGTCTCCAGCCCTTTTTCCAGCGTGGGGATGTCTGCCTCCAAAACGGCCGATTCCACTGCCACCCGCAACTGTTCCTCACTCACTGGCAAACCCATCAAAATGTTGTCGCGCAATGGCTCACTAAACAGGTGTGGCACTTGCGGCGTATAAGCGGTATGGGGTGGTTGGAAGAAATTAGCGGGATTAGTGATTAAACGGCCGTTCCACCGCACCTCCCCCCCACTTTTGGGCAACAACCCCAACAACACCCGCAGCAACGTCGTCTTGCCACTGCCAATCCGCCCCGTAATCACCGTAAATGAGCCGCGCCGGATGGTGAGATTGATATTTTCGATCCCATTGACAGGTGGAGATTGGAGATTAGAGATTGGAGATTTCCCACCGTTCACTGCCCACTGTTCACTGTTCACTGATAACTGTTCACTGTTTACTGATAACTGTTTACTGATCACTGGGTACTGATAACTCAACCCCCTCACTTCCAACAGTTCCAGATGGGAATCGGCCGTTTTTTCGGGCATTTTCACAGTTGGAAGTTCACCTCGTTCATAAATCGGGGCATGAGCCACCAGGCTGGCCGGGTCTGCCTCCGGGTTCATCTCCGCAATACGATCCAGGCATACCCGTTGTTGGGCAATTTCCGAAAAGTAACTGCCAACCGTCGCTGGAAACCGTGCCAGGAAAAAGAGATAGGTAGTAAATAAAGAGAAGTCACCCACCGTAAAACGGCCGTTTGCCATCGCCTGCCCCGCCAGTAACACCATAATCCCCACCGCAATGTCCCCCACATTGTCCGAAGCCGATTGGAACATAGCCCAAAAGACCCCTTTCCGCACGCTGGTACGGCGGCGCACTTCATTCAAACGGCCGAAATGGTGCATGGTATCCCGTTCTGCATCCGCCACCTTAATGGCCTGCACCGCCCCAAACACCTCCCCCAAAAAACCTGTCACCCCGCTGGCCGCCATTCGTTCTTCGCGGTCATAACGCAAAAAACGCCCCCAGGCCAACCGATTCAAAAAAGCCACGCTCAACAGCGGCAACACCGCTACCACTGTGATAGTGGGGTTAATGCCAAACATAATGACAAAGGCGATGAGAGCAAACACCCCATGCCCCACCAACCCTGGCAGCCAGGTGGGGAAGTCAGCAAAATCGCTGACTTCATCGTCCAGGCGGCTGATGGCATCGCCAGTAGAGATGGGTAAAGGCATAGCCCCTGGTCGCCGCAAAAGGTTTTGAAAGATGTTGCGCCGCAATAACATGGCGTTGGTATTGCGAGCCGAAGCCCCGCCCCAACCACCGATCACAATGCCCACCATACGGCTTACCTCCACCGCCACAATGAGAGCCAGCAAACTCCACAGATTAACAACGGCCGTTTCTGCTCCCGTCAACTGGTCAAACACCCGTTGCGTCAACAACCCTGGCACCAGCCGCATCACAGTAAAATACCCTTCGCCCAACAAATTGGCCGCCAGGTACTTTGGTCGAAAACGAATAAGTGACCAGGTAGCCGTGAAAACAGGTAATTTGTTCATACCAACACTTCCTCCAACCCCGTTTGCAACAGTTTGTAAAAGCGTGAGTCAAGGTTTTGCGCCAGGTCAAGACGACGGCCGTTTTCCAGGATTCGGCCGTTTTCCAAAATCAGAATATCGTCGGCTCGTTGCACCGTCTTCAGCCGATGGGCAATGATGATCGCCGTGCGGTTTTCTAACAATTTATCAATCGCCCGCTCCAGCCGTTGTTCAGTGGCCGGGTCAAGCCGCGACGAGGCTTCATCCAAAATCACCAGTTTAGGATTCCGCAAAAAGACCCGCGTAAAAGCCAACAACTGTGCCTCCCCCGCCGAAAGCCCCTGCCCACCCGTTGCCAGCACCGTATCCAACCCATTGGGCAAGGCCCGGTACCAATCGCCCAGGCCGAGGGTTTCAATGGCAGCCAGAATTTGCTCGTCGGAGATGGAGGAGCGAGGAGCGAGGAGCGAGGAGTGAGGAGCGAGGAGCGAGGAGCGCATCTTCTCCCCTTCACCCTTCTCCCCGCCTTCTGCTGACGGCTGATAGCTGGCTGCTGATAGCTGACGGCTGATAGCTGACGGCTGATAGCTGACGGCTGATAGCTGACGGCTAATAGCTGACGGCTGATAGCTTCTAAACAGCGTCAAATTATCCCGCACGGTAGCGGCAAAAAGCTGCACATCCTGTGTGACCATGCCCACCTGCTGGCGCAAATCGGATAGAGCCACATCGCGTATATTTATGTTGTTGAGGGAAATACGGCCGTTATCCACCTCATACAACCGAAACAACAACCGCGTCAACGTCGTTTTGCCACTGCCCGTCCGCCCCAACACCCCCAGCACCCGCCCGGTTTCCAGCGAGAAGGAAATGTTTTGCAAAACAGAAGAAGAGGTTGGAGATTGGAGATTGGAGATTGGAGATTCTCTGCCATTCACTGCTAACTGTTGACTGTTCACGGTTGACTGTTCACTGGATACTGCATACTGCGTACTGGCTACCGAGTCCTTATACCCAAAACTCACCCCCTCAAACCGCACCACCGGAGCCACACGGGGCAATTCGGCCGTTATTTGCTCCTGTACTTGCGGCTGAAGTTGAAAAAGTTCCTGAATACGGCCGATACTCGCCAACGCCCGTTGCAAATTGGCAATCTGCCATCGAATGGTATTGAGCGGGTCTTCCAGCCGATTGACATACGCCACCAGCAAGAACACCGTGCCAATCGTCATCTGCCCATTCAGGTAAGCCGTTGCTCCAAACCCCAATGTAGCCACCACACTCAAGGTGTAGAGCAAAAAGCCAATGGCAAAGGTCGTATTGCTCATCACATCCAGCCGCACCCGCACCACTTTTAACGGCCGTATCAGCCCATAGAGCCGCATCATCACATACGCCTCACCGCCATTGGCCCGAATATCCTCCAAACCTACCAGCCGCTCCTCCAAAAAACCAAACAACTCGGCAAACCCCTGGCGCACACTGCCCCAGGAACTCACCACCCAGTTGTGAACCAGGCGCAGGAATACCAGCGCCAGCACCGCATAGGCCAGACCAATCAGCCCCACCCGCCAATCTTCGCGGAACAACAGGGCCAAAATGCCCACTGCCAACAACCCATTACCCGCCACTGCAATAATCAGTTCGGAAAAGTATCCCGCCAGCGCGCTCACATCCCCATCCACCCGTTCAATCAGTTCGCCAGGGGTATGGGTTTTGTGAAAGGGCATGTCTAACCGCAGGCAATGTTCCGCCAGATCAACGCGCAATTGGTTGGTGGCTGCCCAGCCCAGGTCTTCACTGACATAGGCGGTGAACAAGGCCAATATTTTTTGGCTGGTGACGGCCACAAAGAAAAAAACGGCCGTTCCCAACAACACCCCACTTGCCGCCCCCGCCTGGGCCATATCCAAAAACTGCCGCACCGCCAGCGGAGCCGCCAGTTGCAAGGTTATCCCCCCCAACAGCAGCCCCGTCAACAACCACACACGAGAGCGAAACGGCCGTAAATATCGAAAAAGTAACGTTAATGCGTTCATAACCCCATAAAATTATGAATTGTGAATTGTGAATGAAGGCAAACCCCATTCACCATTCACAATTTCCCATTCACAATTCACCATTACTTCCCAACCTCTCCATTGACATACTGCTGCCACAAATCGGCCGCCAACTGGCGCGGATCACTCTCCACCCGATAGCGGCTGAAGTATTCACACACCCGCCGAATATCCCGCTCCAACAGCTTTTGTGTATTCGGGTTTTTGCGAGCATCCACCAGTTGCGGGAAATCTATGATGGTAATATCCCCTTCCCAGTACAAAATGTTATAAGCGGAGAGGTCGCCATGTACATAATGGTTATCCAACATCAATCGAATGTTATGCACAATGCGGTCAAACAACATTTTTGCCTCGTGTTGCCCTACTCTCACCTCGCTTAACGTGGGAGCCGGGGCAAACTCCTCCCCCATAAAAGCCATCAGGACGGTATTACCCTGGTAAGCAATCGGTTTCGGCACGTCTGCACCTGCCTCAAACAGTTCTGTCTGGCAACGGTATTCATTGCCAATCCACCATTGGGTATCGGCTTCCTGCCCAAATTTGGTCTTTTTGGCAATCGCCAGCCTTTCCCGCCGCCCCTTGAGCGTTTTGCCTTCCGCGTCGCGCAAGATACGCCCGGCCTTGTAGACGGCATCATTTTTTAACATGCGTAACATGCGTGGCCGATACAGTTTGGCAGCGATGAGTTCCACGCCGGTAGCCGGGTGGGCGGTGCAACAATACACATTGGCCTCTTTGCCACCCTTGATGATGCGGGTGACATCGGTGATGAGGCTGTTCTGGTAAAAGGGGGCTACCGAATCAATAACCCATTGCCGTTCGTGGTGCAAGGGGTCCAGGGCTGCCGCGTAGGTAGGCACCCAGGTTTCTACACTATCATCCATTTCCTGGATTTGGGCGTGAATCTCAGGGGTAGGTTTGGCAGAACGGCCGTTTGCCTTGCCATTTTTATGCCCTTTGTGCGAGCCATTCCAGGGTTTTTCATATACTTCAAATTTTTCTTGCCAGTCGTATTTGTCCATTGTTCCAGTTCCGAGTTTTGAATTTCGAGTTTCGAGTTTTGAATTGTGAGTTAAAAAATGCGCCTTCAAAGACATTAGACATTATTGGAAATAAAAATCGTTTGAATTTTATGTCATTCTGAGC
>CAZPEJ010000390.1:0-5277 GCA_964585465.1 uncultured Ardenticatenaceae bacterium | reverse complement strand
GTCAACCCCCTGAGTTCCCAAAGAGCCATTTATTCTTGAAACACCACCTAGCACAAAAAGGGTTCACCAGGATTGTTATTGTACAACAAATCTCTTGCCATCGGCGGTTTCTTCATGTATACTATTTCCATTATACATGCGGGGCATTACAACAAAACTTCACAACCATTCAAAACTTTTCGGGAGGGTAGGCAATGAAAGTTTCCTGTTTACAAGAAAATCTGGCAAAGGGTTTAAGCATTGTCGGGCGGGCCGTGAGTAACCGATCTACCCTGCCCGTTTTAGCCAATGTGCTGCTGGCAACAGACAACGGCCGTTTGAAACTGGCAGCCACCAATCTGGAAGTGGTCATCACCTGTTGGATTGGGGCCAAAGTGGAGGAAGAAGGAGCCATCACCATTCCTGCCCGCACCTTCAACGACCTGGTGAGTACCTTGCCGCAGGATCGGGTAGACCTGGCTTTGAACCAACAAACCCAAACCTTGCACATCACCTGCACCCGCACCGAAGCAAATATCAAGGGAATTGATGCCCAGGAGTTCCCCCTGGTGCCAGAGCCAGACCGAGAAAATCGTATTCGGGTAGAAACGGCCGTTCTGAAACAAATGATTCAACAAGTGGCCTTTTGCGCCGCCACCGACGACACCCGCCCCACCATCACCGGGGTTTCCACCCGTTTTGAAGGTAGCCAGCTTATTATGGCCGCCACCGACGGCTTCCGGCTATCTGTGCGCTCAGCGCACATTCCCGGCTACGTGGAAAAACCCCTCGCGGTGATTGTGCCCGCCCGCGCCCTGGCCGAAGTGGCCCGCGTTGCTAACGACGACAACGAAGCAGTGTATGTCAGTTTGCCAGAAGGGCGCAACCAGATTATTTTTGACATGGACAACATTGTGATTGTATCCCAACTGATAGATGGCTCTTTCCCCGATTACACCCCCATCATCCCCAAACGGTACAACACACGCACAGTCATGGGAACGGCCGATTTCCGCAAGGCGTGTAAAACGGCCGAAATTTTCGCCCGTGAATCCAGCCACACAGCCCGGGTGCGGGTTGAACCCGGCGACGAAATTACCCCCGGTTATGCCGTTGTTGCCGCCACCAGCACCGAAACCGGCAACAACGTAGCCCAAATTGATGCCATGGTCAACGGCACAGCCATTGAAATCGCCTTCAATGTCAAATTTATGAGCGATGTGCTAAATATCGTAGACACACCCCAGGTGGCTCTGGAAACCACCACCCCCACCGAACCCGGCACCATTCGCCCGGTCGGTGACAACGACTTTGTGCATATCATTATGCCCATGCACTTCGGCCGTTAAAACTGAGATTGGAGATTGGAGATTGGAGATTAAACCAATCTCCAATCTCCAATCTCTAACATGACGCAATACGCAATATCCCCCTTATTCACACGTCAAAAACAAATTTCCTGTGTTTTCCTCCGGCCGGGCCAGATAAGGCAAGTAGGTAAAATAACTCCCGGCCGGAGCCTGGCTGGCCTGAGTCGCCGCCTGGAAACATTGGTAATGGAAATTTAACCCCTCTTCCCCTCTAGCAGCATACAAATCGGCCCAATTATGCCCCACCCCCGGCAAACTTAATTCAGCCACATACGGGATATTCAAATCATCCAACTGTTCCACCAAAATCATATTGGTCGTCTGTTGTGGATTGTCCGGGTCACCTACCGCCAGGCGAATTTGTAACCCTAATTGCAAAATATCGTTGACATTTTCCGCCACCATCGTAGAAATGCGCTCGTTTTCCGGTAATGGCCCTTTGTAGGGTGGCTCCACCAACGCTTCATACACCGCCCCGGCATAGGCTACTACTGAACAAAACTGTTGCGGATACTTAAAAGCAAACTTCAACGCCCCCCGCCCCCCCATCGAAAACCCCTCGATGGCCCGGCCGGAACGGGACGCAATGGTGCGAAAAGTAGCATCTACCGCCGGAATCAACTCGTTCATCACCATACTCTCGGTCATGATGGGAAAATCAGAACCAGGGCCGTGATACTGGTCGGTAAAGTTGTTGTAATAACTTTGTGCCCCCCCGTTCACAAACACCACAATGGCTTGAGGAATGGGTAAATCCGCCTGCACCGTGCCTTCGATATAACTGAGCAGGCTAGGTTCGTTGTAAACATTGTTAAACCAGCTAAAGTAGTTAAATTCATCCCCATTCAGCCCATGCAAGGCGTAAATGACGGGGTAATCCAGGTTGTTGGATTCGTAACCCGGCGGGGTGTAAACATTTACCCCCACCACATTGTCGCCTGGGTTCAGGTAGCTGCTGACATAGGTGCAATGTTGCACGTTGCTGGGTGGGGTGCCGCTTGAATCCCAGTAACCGCTGGGGTTGACGTGGTGGGCGGTGGTGGGGCGGGTGAGCAACAACAGGGGAAACAGGAATAACAGGAGTAAGAACAAGATACGGCCGTTCTTCCATTGAATACAACACATGGGTTTACCTCCAATATCTACTGCATAAGGTTGTCAGTTGACATTCTGCTGAAAGGGATTAGAGATTAGAGATTGGCCAATCTCCAATCTCTAATCCCCAATCTCCAAAAACCTGGAGAATCACAGCTATTCTATGGCACGATTTGCCACACTTCGCCACCGCGATGGTTCAGCAGGTACAACTCGCCGTTGGCATCTTCGCCAAAACTTGACACGCTAAAGTTTACCTGCGTTACCACATTTGTCACCCAGGAGTCGTCTGGCTGGTGGAACAGGCTCCAGACAAAACCCGTGCAATAATCCGCATAAAAGTAGTTACCCCACAGGGCGGGGTATTGCTGCCCACGATACACATACCCCCCTGTGACCGAACACCCCCCTTCGGCGTGGCTGTATTCGGTCACTGGCAACACAAAACCTGTGGGGTTGCAATTGAACTGGTAACATTGGCTGCCTTCCATGGGGTTCCAGCCAAAGTTTTGCCCGGCGGCAGCCGGAGCAGGCAAAAAGCTGATTTCCTCCCAGCTATTTTGCCCCACGTCCGCCACATAAAAATCCCCGGTCAGGCGGTCGAAGCTGAACCGCCAGGGGTTACGAAACCCCATCGCCCACACTTCGGGCATCCCGCCGCCGGTGGCAAAGGGGTTGTCAGCAGGAATGGCATAGGCCAGTCCGTTGCCTTCGTGGTCTACGTTAATGCGTAAAATATCGCCCAGGTGGGTATTGGGGTTTTGCCCATGCCCGTGCGGGTCGCCCTGGTCGCCCCCATCCCCCATGCCAATGTACAGGTTACCATCAGGGCCAAACTGGATTTGCCCGCCGTTGTGGTTGGCGTAGGGCTGATTGACGGTGAGCAGGATGACTTCGCTGTTGGGGTCTGCCTGGTTGGGGTCGCTGGCACTCACCTGGAAACGGCCGATCACTGTGTGCCCCTGGTTGTTGGTGTAGTTGACAAAAAATCGGCCGTTTTCAGCATAGTTAGGGTGAAACGCCACACTCAATAACCCCTGTTCGTTGGCCTCTGACCCCACCCGGCCGTCAATATCCAAAAATGGTGTGGTTAACAGTTGCCCGTCTTGCATTACCCGAATGCGCCCATCCTGCTCCACCACAAAGAGGCGGTTATCTCCGGCGTGGGTCAGGTAAACAGGTTTCACCAATCCGCGCCCAACCAGGCGAATGAGTTGGATGGAAGTGACCGGGCTGGTGGAAATGGGAGTGGCGGTGGGGATAGGAGTAGCGGTGGGGGCGGGTTGGGTAGGAACGGCCGTTGGTTCGGCAGGGGCGGCCTGAGTGGGGGCCAGGGTGATGGTGGGAGGAACGGCCGTTTCTGTAGCGGTGGCAGGTGCAACAATGGGAGTGGTGGGAGGAACGGCCGTTTCTGTCGGTTCGTCTGTCTGGCAAGCTACCAGGATAAACAGTAAAAACAGAAGGTGATATTTTGACATAAAAACCATATAACGATACAGGCATATCGCACGGGATAACACGGGGTAGCACGGGGTAGCACGGAGTTCAAACCCCGTGCTACAAACAACGCCCTGTAAACAGGGCTTGGACTGCATACTGTCCACTGTGTACTGTCCACTGTCCACTGTTCACTGTCCACTGTGTACTGTCCACTGTCCCCAACTACGGCCGTTCATCCATCGGCACAAACTTCAACCCAAATGTCCCGGTGTAATTGGCTTGCGGGCGGATGAGGCGGTTGTTGGTTAGCTGCTCCATCACATGTGCCGTCCAGCCGGCAATGCGGCTCATGGCAAAGATGCAGGTGAACTGGTCAACCGGAATACCAATCATGTATAGGGCAACGGCCGAATAATAATCCACATTGGCGTGTAAATTACGTTCAATAAAGTAAGGGTGGGCACGAGCCAGCTTTTCGATGGTGGTTGCTACCTGATACCATTGCCCCTGGCCGCTGCTCTGAGCCAGTTTTTCCGCCATTGGTCGGAACAGACCAGCGCGAGGGTCTTCCACCTTGTATTCGCGGTGACCAATACCCATCACCCGTTTGCCCGACGCAAAAGATTCATTAAACCAGGCTTCAATGTCACCCCGTTGAGCCGCATCAATAAACTGCTCCATCGCTTTTTGGTTAGCCCCGCCGTGTGCCGCCCCCTTCAGCGCGCCCAGGCCACTGGTGATGGCCGAGTACATGTCGGCCAATGTGCCGGTGGTGACGCGGCAGGCAAAGGTGGAGGCGTTAAAGTCGTGGTCGGCTAACATCACCAGGTAACCGTCCAGGGCTTTCACCGCGTCGGGGTTGGGTTCCTGGCCGTTGAGCATGTAGAGAAAGTTGGCGGCGTGGTCATAGTCGTTGCGTGGGGGGATGGCTTCCTGGTTGTTGCGGATACGTTCCCAGGCGGCGATGATGGTGGGGAAAACGGCCGTTAACATCAACGCCTTTTTCCTGGCCCCGTCGGGGGTAATGTCGTCGGCAGTGGGGTCAATCAACCCCAACCCACTCACCACCGTCCGCAACACGGCCATGGGGTGGGCCTCATGGGGGAAGTTTTTCATGGTGTTCAAAACGGCCGAAGGTAAAGCTCGTTTGGCTTTGAGAGCTGCCTTAAACGCTTCAAACTGGGTGCGGTTGGGCAGATTGCCATGCCACAACAGGTAAACTACTTCTTCATAGGTGGCATTGGTGCCTAACTCGGAAATATCGTAACCACGAAAGGTTAAACGGCCGATTTCCCCATCTACTTTACTCAGGGCGGTATCGGCCACAGTCACACCTGCCAACCCGCCTTTAGATTGTGTACTCATTTGGTTGCTCCTTCTACATCGAAACCGA
>CAZPEJ010000389.1:0-5298 GCA_964585465.1 uncultured Ardenticatenaceae bacterium | reverse complement strand
TGAGACAATATATGTCTTACGAGTCACTGCCCCGGCCGAAAATAAAAAACCCCCAAAGTTTTCACCTTGGGGATTTTCTCAGTGCCCTGGAGAGGACTCGAACCTCCACGCCGTTAAGGCATAGGCCCTCAACCTACCGCGTATGCCAATTCCGCCACCAGGGCGAATAGAAACAATTATACTGACGCAAACGCCACCCTGTCAAACTTGATGTCAGAAGGGGTATTGACAAATAACGAGGATTAGATTATTATCTAACATGTTAGACGATAATCTAATGCGTTAGATGATGACCTAATTTAGTAAACATTATACCTTCTTTCTCGCAAATAATCTAGCCCCTTTGGGGCAAAAGGGAGTACACTATGTTGTATCCAGACATGAAATACCAGATGCACTTATCGTTGCAACAAGAACGGTTACAACAGGCCAGAACGGCCTGCAACATTGCTCGCCAACAAACCTTCCTGATTGGCGTATGGGAGCAGTTTTTACTGAGAAGTGGTGAATGGTTAATTTCTTTAGGCACAGACCTGAAACACCAGGTTCAACCTGAAGTTTGTGTGGCAGAAGCCGTTTAATTGAGATTGGAGATTGGAGATTGGAGATCATGTCAATCTCCAATCTCTACTCTCTAATCTCCTCAGCAAAAGGAGAGACCGATGAACGAAACAGGTACTTTAACATTTAGTCAAGTTGTAGCAGCCCCGGCAACGGCCGTTTATTATGCCTTGACAAATCAAACCGCCTTGCAACAGTGGTTGTGCGCGAATGCCCAGGTGGATGTGCGGGTGGGCGGGCGTGTTTATTTTTACTGGCAGCAGGGGTATTACACGGCCGGAGAGTTTACGGCTCTGGAACCCAACCAAAAAGTGGCCTACACCTGGCACGGGCGCAAAGAGCCAGCCCAAAGCCAGGTAGACATCACCTTAACGGCCGAAAATGGTCACACCACCGTTCACTTAACCCACACAGGGGTTGGCAGCGACGAGGCATGGGGAGAAACACCCGCCCAACTCAAACTGGGTTGGGAAAGCTCGCTAGCAAATTTGCAATCGGTGTTGGAAAAAGGGGTAGATAAGCGGGTGACAGAACGGCCGTTTATGGGCATCCTCATCACAGGTGTGGTGAACGCAGACGAAGCCGCCCAAAATAACTGGCCGGTGAAGGGAGGCATTCGCCTGAGCGGAGCCGCCCCCGACAGTGGTGCCGCCGCTGCCGGATTACAAAATGGAGATGTGCTGATTGGCATTGGGGGCAACGAAGTGTTTGACTTTCCTACCCTGCAAGCCGCCATTGGGGCCTATAAAATTGGTGATTCCATCGCCATCGCCTTTTATCGCGGGGAAGACAAAATTAACGCCACCCTCATCCTTTCTGGCCGGCCCATGACGCGAGTGCCAGACACACCCCAGGCATTTTCCGAAGCCCTGAACCAGGTATATGCCCAGGTAAATGGAGAGTTGGACAGTTTATTTGCCGAAGCCACCGAAGCCGAAGCAGATTTTCGCCCCGACCCAGAAGCGTGGAATGCCAAAGAAATTCTGGCCCACCTTATCCTGACAGAGCGAGTTGTCCAGACGTATATTTGCACCGAAATAACCGACGGCGCGCCTGGCGGGTTCCCTAACAATCCCAACTCATGGGGCAAAGCAGTAACGGCCGTTTATCCCACCGTTGCTGCCGTTGTACAGGCATGGAAAAACGCCCAGGCAGAAACCGTCGCCCTCCTCGCCAACCTGCCCGAAAGTTACGTGGCCCGCCAGATCACCTACCACAATACCGGTGGTGGCTTCTTCCAATGGACAGAAGGGCACATTCGTGACCATTACGGCGAAATTCGCACCGTTCTGGAAGCAGCCCGTAGCAACAAATCATAGAGAGATATGGCGTATTGCGTCACCAGGCACGCAATACGCCACACCTGGAGGTCTATGTCAAAACCCCTTGAATTACGAACCCGACAGGTAGGCCCCTGGGGCATGAACACCTATGCCCTGGTTTGCCCCACCACCCAACAAAGCGTTTTGTTTGACCCTGGGGATGACCCAGACACACTCACAGAGATGTTGGCAGGCACCCAGCCAGTTGCCATTTTACTCACCCACACCCACATAGACCATGTTGGAGCATTGGACGAGATGCGAAAACGGCTAAAAGTGCCCCTGATGGCAAATCCCGGCCCCCATGCCAATAACCTGGAACTTCACGCCGACCGTGACCTGTTGGATGGTGATCTGGTTCAGGTAGGCGAACACACTTTGCAGGTTTTTTGTACACCAGGCCATATTCCCGACCAGATATGTTTTGTCATCGAGGGGGATCATCGGGTGATTGTGGGTGACACTATCTTTGCGGGTGGCCCAGGGCGCACCTGGTCGGCCGAAGATTTCCAAACCACCCTTAAAACGTTGCAGCAAGTGGTGTTGACCTGGCCCGATAACACCGTCTGTTATCCTGGACATGGCCCCTCTTTTCGTCTGGGGGATAAACGGGCTGTTATTCAATCCTTCGTAACAAAGGATCATGGCGATTTTTATGGCGATGCGACATGGGAAATGTAAATGAATAACCCAGAAACCGGGTTTTCCCCAAAACCTGGTTTCTTTGCAAGAGGAGAACCATGCGTTATAAACTTTTAGGTAAAAGCGGGTTACGAGTTTCTGAAGTTGCTTTGGGCACGATGACGTTTGGGGAGAATTGGGGTTGGGGGGCGGCTCAAGAGGAGGCTAAAAAGCAGTTTGAGTTATTTGCCCAGGCGGGTGGTAATTTTATTGATACCTCTGTCAATTACACCGATGGTAGCAGTGAAACGTTCTTGGGAGATTTTCTTCAGGGAGATCGAGATCATTTTGTGGTAGCCACCAAGTACACCTTGTCGCGCAACTGGGATGATCCCAATGCGGGCGGTAATTCGCGCAAAAATATGATGGCTTCGGTGCATACCAGTTTGAAGCGGCTGAAAACGGATTACCTTGACCTGTTCTGGTTGCATATGTGGGATTACATGACCCCGATTGAAGAGGTGATGCGCGGGTTGGATGATTTGGTGCGGATGGGTAAGGTGAATTATGTGGGTATTTCTGATTCACCTGCCTGGGTGGTTTCCCGCGCCAATATGCTGGCGGATTTACGCGGTTGGTCGCCGTTTGTGGGGTTGCAAATTCCCTACTCGCTCCTTGACCGGGCGGTGGAACGGGAGTTGTTGCCGATGGCTAAGGCGTTGGAAATTACGGTAACTCCCTGGGGGTTATTGGAAGCGGGGGTGTTGACCGGGAAGTATTTGCAGGAAACGGCCGATCCTAAACGGATGGGTAATGAGTTAAAACTGCGAGAACGAACGGTGAACATTGTCAAAACGGTGATGGCCTTGGCCGAAGAGGTAGGGCGTTCCCCAGCCCAGGTGGCTATCAACTGGGTACGGCAGCAACCTAAAGCGATGATGTTACCCATTTTAGGAGCCAGAACGGCCGTTCAGCTACAAGATAACCTGGCAGCCCTGGAATGGCAACTATCGGCAGAGCAGTGGAAAAAGCTAGATGAAGTGAGCCAGATTGAACTGGGATTCCCACATGGCTTTTTGGATGGAAATCAGTATGTTTTTGGTAACACCTTTCCTTTAATAGATAATCATCGTCAATAAACAGTGAACCTTTTCACTGATTACTGAATTTTCTTCCTCTCTGTGGTTCGGGGATTGGGTCTCTAACTGGTTTAAGGGGTTTTACCAGAAGACTCAATCCCTAAACCCGCTTAAAAAGAGGTTGACTGTGAAAGACTTGGTTTGTTGGTGGCGATAGAGATTGATCCATTTCCAATCCCTAATCTCACCAGGAGCTAACCCAAAGGAACAACAACGTATGCTGGATTTCACCCCAGTTCGCAACAAACAATTGACGATTGCTGAACTCACTGCAAATTTGACCAAAGAGGATTTACGCACCTTGACAAACGGGATGGTAGACCGAATGTTAGACATGATTGCCGGGTGTACTGATGCTCAGGTGGTTTTTGTGCCCCAAGACACTACTGCCAACGATACCTTTGCCACCAACCCAGACGAAACCAATTTGGCCTGGACATTGGGACATGTGATTGTGCATACCACAGCCTCTTCGGAGGAAAACGCTTTTATTGCGGCCGAATTGGCGCGGGGAGTGGCTTATCACGGCCGTTCTCGCAGCGAAGTTCATTGGACAACCATCACCACCATCGCCCAATGCCGCCATCGCCTGGAAGAGAGCCGCCGCATGAGACTGGCTACGCTGGATGTGTGGCCGGATACGCCATACCTGGATAATTTTTACCAATACTCGCCCGAACACCCGAAACAAAACCCCATCACCTACTTTTGCCGGGGTTTGATGCACGACGACAGCCACCTGGGGCAAATTGAAGAAATTGTGCGGCAGGCCAGCTATCTCTAAACCAACCAAAACCGAGTTTTTTCAAAAAACTCGGTTTTTTAATACACGTTCATCAATATCTTCAAAAAGCAGCTGCTATGAAAAACTTTACCACCATTTGGTTCGGCCAACTCATTTCCCTGCTGGGCACAGGTATGACCAACTTTGCTGTCTCTTACTGGATTTTTGAGCAGACGGGGGAAGCAACCGCCCTGACCTGGGCCATTTTTGCCTTTATGGCGCCAGGCATTCTCTTTAGCCCGTTGGCGGGTGCCCTGGTAGACCGGTACGACCGTAAGCTGATCATGATTATTACGGATGTGGGAGCCGGGTTAGGGACATTGATGTTGTTCTTGTTGGTTTCTACCGACCAGTTGCAACTGTGGCACATTTATCTTATCAATGCGTTTGTGGGGCTTTTTGAGTCGTTGCAATTTCCGGCTTACTCGGCGGCGGTGACGGTGATGATGCCAAAGGAGCAGTACGGCCGGGCCAGTGGTATGATTGGGTTGGCTGGGGCCGCATCGGGGATTCTCTCGCCGGTGTTTGCCGGGGCCTTGTTGGGGCCGTTGGGTTTGTCGGGCATTATGCTGATTGACCTGGTTACTTTTTTGGTGGCAATTGGGACGTTGGCAATTGTGCAAATTCCCAAACCGGAAAAAAGCGGAGACGGCCGTTCCGAGCAAGGCAGTTTGTGGCAGGAATCGCTCTATGGCTTTCGGTATATCCTGGCGCGACCCAGTTTGCTCGGTTTGCAGTTGATGTTTTTCCAGATCAACTTTGTCGCCATGTTTAGTTTTGCCCTGTTGGTGCCCATGATTTTGTCTCGCACGGGCAACAATGACTTAGCTCTTAGTAGTGTGCAATCGGTGGGGTCGGTTGGTGGCGTTGT
>CAZPEJ010000388.1:0-5305 GCA_964585465.1 uncultured Ardenticatenaceae bacterium | reverse complement strand
ACTGAGTACTGCCCACTCCCCACTGAGTACTGTCCACTGAGTACTGAGTACTGTCCACTGTCCATTGGCACCACCGCCGCCACCGAAACACAAAACACCGGATTTTGTCGGCTGTAATTAGTCGTGCCATCAATGGGATCAATCACCCACAACACCGGGCCACTGGTGGGCAAATGGGAATCCTCCTCTTCGGTAAGAAACCCGTGATCCGGAAAACGGGCCTGAATCAGGTCGGTAATCAACTGTTGGCAAGCCACATCGGCATCTGTCACCAGGTCACGAAACCCCTTACTGCTGGTTTGCCGGGGTTGCGCCCACTTTTCCCGCGCCAAATCACCAGCCGCCCGTGCCACAGATTCGGCCGTTTCTAACAAAATTAATACATCCTTCACACCACTAACCAGCCTAACAAATTGCGGCACTCTCCAAGAGTGCCGCAATCTGCACAAAAACCTCTGAGACCTGGGTGATCTCAGAGGTTTTAACTATCTACAGTACACAGTTCACTGTCTACAGTTCACTGTCTACAGTTCACTGTCTACTGTTTACTGTTCACTGTCTACTGTCTACTGCCTACAATTCCTATCCACCCGCTTCCGACATCAACTCTTCCTCCGTCGCGTTAGCTGTTTCTGTCAACGTCGTCAGAATAGCCGTGATGTCATCGGTTGTCCAGCCCGCAGGCAGTTGCATAATTTCGTTGAAAGCAGCCTGCGCCCCGTCACGAGCAGCCGTGTAGGAGATCAACTGGGGTTCGTAATAGGAGTAAGGCAGCAGAGCCACAGCCTGTGCCCATTGAGGGTTGTTGGTCAGGTATTCACCCAAGAACTCAACCGTATCTTGCCGGGTGGGGAAATAACCACTGATGATGTCCCAGTCCGCTTGAACTTCTGGCAGGGTGAACCAACGAGTGAAGACCCAGGCCCCCAACTGTTGTTCTGCTGAATTGGCGGTAATCATCACATCACCACCATAGATATTTTGCACCGGTTCGGCCGTTGTGTAAGGAATCGCCGTCACCCCCCACACATCGGGTTCACGACCCTGGTCTTCTGCCACCGCAGCCACATCACTGGCATAGAAGGGAATCCCAGAGCTAGAACCTTGGGCAAAGATAGCTTTACGAGCCGCAAATTGTGGGTTGGGGAACCCTTCGGTGAAGAAGTAGGCGCACCCATCATCATACATCTGTTTCAAGAAAGCCATAGCCTGCACAGTGGCATCACTGCCATAGCTATAGCTGGTGCCTTCTGCCGCCAGCACATCACCCCCAAACGAATACGTCCAGGAAGCAACGGCCGATGCGTCATCACGCAAAATGTAACCACCCGTACCATCCCCATTGGCTTCGGCCGCCGCGCAAGCCATTTCACGGAAATCTTCGGGGGTAGTGGGCGGGCCAGAGAAACCTAACTCCTCCAACCAGGTCTGGTTGTAGAACAACACTTCCATCGAACGATTGGGCGGGAAACCTAAACGCGCCCCATCAAAAATGGGGAAAATGCTCTGGTTGAAGAAACTGCCATAAAACTGGGACTGTTCTTCCGCCGAAATCCCCCAATGGACATCATTCAGGTAAGTATCCAGGTTCACCAACGTGTCATTTAACTGATAAAACGCCTGGTCATTCTGGTACCCTACAATCAAAGCGGCTGGCAATTCACCCGCAGCAATACTACCCGTCACCTTGTCGCGGATGTCATCATATCCACCCTGATTCTCTGCCTGAACATATAGCCGTTTGGGTTGGCCCGCCAGGCTGGTTTCCACCAAAATCAGGTTGCCGTCAGCGTCGCGGGTGGGTTTACCTTCGGCATCCAGTTCAAAGGAGTACAACACGCGGTCGGTATCATCCCCCAACAAAACAGGATTATCACCATCCATTTCAATACAAGGGTTGTTGGCATTAAATTCGCTAACCAATACCTTCAGACGGGCTTCGCGCGAACCGCTGTGGTTGTGCCACCAGACAATGGTTTGTCCGGCCGGGTTTACACCCGCCAACGGGCCATCCTCAGCGACTTCACAGCTATCCACCCCCATGATACCCATCATTTCTTCCATCACTTCTTCGGTGGGGGCCATTTCTGGTTCTGGGGTTGGCTCTTCGGTGGCGGCTTCAGCAGGAGCAGCCGCAGCGGTGGCGGCATCTGCGGCAGCCTGGGTGGCTGCGGCTAAGGCTTCGGCGGCCTGGGTAGCCAAAGAATCTACGGCCGGTGCGGCTTGTGTTAAAGCTGCGTTTACCTCGTCAGAGGCATCTGTAGCAACGGCCTGAACTGTAGAAGCCGCATCTTCCACAGTGGTAGGGGTGGTACCAGTGCAGGCGGCAAGCGTCAGGAGCAGAATTACCCCTGACAAGAGTACATACTTAAACCAATTACGTTTCATATTGTTTCTCCTCCAATATGTTTTGGATTTGCCCAAATGTGGCTAATGGGATGTCGGTTGTTTGGCTGCCACAATTGCGCTTATCCGGTTATCAAAAACTTATACAGCAGAAGTATCATTTCTACCCTTTTAGACCAGAAGTGGCAATACCTTCGGTAAATTGTTTCTGGGTAAAGAAGTAGACCACAATAATGGGCAAAATGGTGATAATAGAACCCGCCATCCGCAGGTGGTTTTGTGCCCCGGCTTCATCGAGGAAATTTAACAGACCGTAGGAAATCGGCCGCCAATCGGGGGTGCTGGTGACAAGCAGCGGCCAGGCCAGGGCGTTCCAGGAGCCAATAAACCCAAACAAAATAACGGTGACGATGGCGGCTTTGGAAAGGGGCAAAACGACTTGAATCAGGTAACGGATGTAACCCGCCCCATCAATTTGTGCCGAGTCCCACAGGTCGCGGGGAATTTGTTGGAAGAACTGGCGCAACAAAACGATGTTAAACGCGCTTGCCATGAAGGGAACGGTCAGGGCAGGCCAGTTGTTAATCCAGGGGTAACTGGTGATGCGCCCCAGCCAGGCGACAGTGATAAAGTTAGGTACCCAGGTGACTGCTTCGGGTAGGATGAGGGTGGAAAGCAGCAGGGTAAATAGGAAGTTTTTGCCGGGGAACTCAAATTGGGCGAATGCGTAGGCGGCCAGAGTGCAGAAAACAATCTCTCCGCTGACGGTGATGAGGGTAATTTTGACGCTGTTCATGAAGTAGAGGCCAAAATCCGCTTCGCGCCACGCCCTGGCATAGTTGCTCCACTCTGGTTTGGCAGGCAGCCATACACCACCACCAGACTCGGTGAGGCTCATCAGGGAGACACTGATGGTGAAGAAGAAGGGGGTCAACATGATCAGCGCCCCACTAATTAAGATGAAGTACATAAAAATACGGCCGAAATCCACCCGCCGTGCATCGGGATGAACAGGTGCAGGGGTCACATTAGCCATAAAACACTCTCCGGCTGGCAATCCGATTGTTAATAACCGTTAAACCCATCACAATCATCAGCAACAAAATGGCTAAAGCTGCCGCATACCCAATGCGGGTATCTCGTTGAAAGGTGTCAAAAATCACAATACTGGCTGTATCGGTGGTGCCCAGGGCGGCCCCATTCCGCAGCACAATAATGTGGTTAAACGCCTTAAAGGTGCCAATGACGGCGTACAAGGTGAGAAAATAGAGGGTGGGGGAGAGCAGGGGCAGGGTAATGTGGCGGAACTGTGCCCAACGCCCGGCCCCATCAATGGAAGCGGCTTCGTATAACTCGCCGGGGATGTTGCCCAACCCCGCTAGAAAAACAACGGTGTTAAAGCCGATAAATGTCCAGATGCCGAAGATAATCACCACGACCAGGGAGAGGCTGGGGCCAGCCGCCCAGTCGGGCAGCTTGATACTTTCGCCTAACATGAGTTGGAAGATGCCGTTTGGATCATTCAGCCAGCCCAGCGGCTCGAAACCCAGGGTGGTGAGTACTTGATTGACGGGGGCATTCACCCGGCCGGAGAACAAAATACGAAAAGCGGCGGCGGCTCCGACGGCCGGGGTGATGTAGGGTAAAAAGTAGATGACCCGAAACAACCCTTTGCCCTTGATATTTTGGAACAGGAAGGTCGCCAGGGTGAGGGAGATGATAAATTGGAAGGGGATAGAACCGACCGAGTAATAAACCGTTACCAGTAACCCTTGCCACCACTCTTCGTCTCCGGCGGCAATCATGCGGGGCAGTTCGGCGATGAGAACCCAGGCCCCAATTGCCAGAACAATGGCGGCGGCCATTCGCATAAAGGTACTGAGGTTAGAACTTCGGCCGTTTGCGCTGCCCCACAACCACCAGGAAAGCCCCAACAGAACAAACCCGGCACTAATCGTGATGATTTGTGACCAGATTTCCAGGTCGGTGCCTTCTTCCAGGGCTTCGGCGTAGGCCACCTGGATTTGTGACCAGGTGAGCCAGGCCAGGAAAAGAGCCAGGAAGATGTATAAAAATGTCTGGAACAGGTGGGTAAAGTAGCTGTTGTGGCGCGCACTGGGGCGTAAGACCTGTAAGACGGCATAAAGCAGACCCAGGGCAACAAATAACACAATGAGGAAGGTGGTAAATGGTTGGGTGATTTCTGGTAACGTCCAGATTTCTCCTAGAAAACGGCGAAACAGTTGAGAACCCTCCCCTTCATTGGCTTGCAGGGCGGCTCGCATTTTATCGGAGATGCCCAGGAGTTCGGGGAGGAAACGGAAGAAAAAACGGCCGAAAAGCATCACACTACCCGCTAACACCGCAGCCGGTAAGGCCAGCAGCCAGGGCGTTTCGTTGTATTGTCGGGCGGTCTGGTAGTTTTGTTGCAGGGTGCGTATAGCCAAAAAGATGAGTAAAATGGCTAGCCAGAACCCCAACACATACGCCAGGTTGTCTATCGCCCGCACGTAGTTTCCCAGCCCGTCGTAAGTGCCTACAATTTTGTTTAAGCCGCGCAGAGTGCTTTCGTAGGCAGAAAAAGCCAGGGGAAAGAGGCCAAAGGTGAAAATAATCAGAACTGCTGGCAACAAGAGCAGGTATGCCAGCAGCGTTTCTTGGAGTTTTCGGCTCCGTTTACGGCTTAAGAAGGTGGTGCGGGAGGGGGAAACGGCCGTTTCATTGCCAGATGCCGTTTGTGTTGCCATAACTTTCTCCTATTCCCTGGTTCGTTAAACCCTTCACAAACAAAAGCGATTATAACATGCCCAATAACAGGGGCAATATGACAAACATCACTTATGGTTAAAGTTTGGCTAAGGAGATGTAAACGGTTGATTAAATAACATGAAACCGAGTTTTCGGGTCTTTCGGATTTTGTGGGGTTTGTCGTGAAACGTAAAACGTGAAACGTGAAATT
>CAZPEJ010000387.1:0-5320 GCA_964585465.1 uncultured Ardenticatenaceae bacterium | reverse complement strand
GCTCCTCCCCCTTCACTCCTTGCTCCTCCCCCTTCACCCCTCGCTCCTCGCTCCTCGCTCCTCGCCGCAAAACGGCCGTTAACGCCCCACTCCCCCACCCCAGATGAGCAGGTAAATACTCCGTTATCAATAAACGGCCGTCAGCAGGCAACACGGGGTCAGTTGGTGTGGCACTATTGGCCGACCCTTTGCTGGCTCGCAACTGATACAACCGCCGGTTTGCTTCTAACAAAGCAGGCGATGGCTGAGGAGACGTGTCCATATGCTGGCAAAAACACAAGCCGCGGCACAGATACATGCCCATTTAGAACACATGATCCGTTGACACAGGGATCGGCCTGTGTTATCCTCCTAGGTAGTTATTTGCATAGGGGGTAATAAATATAAACTCCCCCTCCCCAATAAAGGGGCTGTTTTTGAGTGCTGGTAACACTCATAACCAGACGCTATGACGTAAACTAAAGACAAGCAAAAAGAAAGCTAGGTGATGGTAACACCTGGCTTTTTGCTTTTAAGGCTAGAACCTGGCAATGTCTATACCGTGTCACTGCCAGGTTTTACTGACTCTGACCAAATTATTGGCTTAAATCAGCATCCAAACGTTCCAGATCCAGCAGTTGCATTCCAATACATTGCCAACCACGCCCACTCAACAGTTTGAGGTGAGTAATACGATTAGCCTGTTCTAAAGCAGCAGATGTCCAACCGCTGGAAGAAAAACCAACATAATAAACAGACCAGCTACCCAATTTAGGAATTACGGCCTGCGTCTTTGCCACCAGGCTATTGAGGGTTTCTAACTCGCAGGGAGATTCACGCCACTGACAAATTCCTAACACTAAGGTCTGCTCAGCCTGGTTAATACCGATAATGTCAAACGTATGAGTACGAGTCCAGTTTTCACCCACATGTTCCGCAGTTACAGGAATTGCCCCCATACTACCGGCACGTAACAACCATTCCCCACACAACTCTCGCCAGGTGTTCAATTCGATAAAGCGCGATAAATCCTGTTCAATAGCCTGCAAAGCCAGTTTCTGTTCACCTAACACCAACTTGGCCAGGTGAGGAAACAAAAAACGATAGTAAAAACGTAAATATGGATCCGTCACAAAGTATCGTCCTCGACGAGAGTCATCAGATTGTTCTGTTACTGCAACTCGCCGCTCCACAAATCCTGTGTCACGTAGGACGCTTAAATACTTCGAGATATGGCCCTGAGTTAGATGAGTGGCCTTGGAAATTTCGCTCTGAGTATGCGCTCCCAGAGAAATAGCACGCATAATCCCCACATAACCGTGGGGATCTGTGATGAAATCCTGTAGGAGCAAACGAGGTTCTTCCTGCATCAATGTATTCGAGGTCAAAAGCTGCTCCAATACATTTTGCATGATAGACACATTGGGGTTTAAGCGTTCCCAGTAGGCTGGGATGCCTCCAAAAATGGCATAAATGGTGACCCGTTCAGCTGCCGTATAGTTCGGAAAGAATTGTTTCACTACCCCATACGGCAGTGGCAACAATTTCAATTCAGCAGAAGCACGGCCGTACAAAGGAGCCTGATACGACAAAATTTGTCGCTGCATAAGTCCCATCTGAGAACCGCACAGAGACAAAAAAAGGTTCGTGTGGCTAAGTTTGTGATCCCACATTTTCTGTAATGTGCCAGCAAAATAGGGATCTGCATCCATCAGATAGGTCACTTCATCAATAAACAAAGCCAACCTTGCTTGTTGGGCTAATAAAGCAACATGCTCAAAAGCCTGTTCCCAATTGTCATAAACAAAAATGGAGGGAGTCCGCGATCCAGGATTTACAAAATTGTATAGAGCTTGAGAAAAGGAGCGTAACTGGTCTAACATTAAGGTTGGTTCGGCAACCCAATAAACAGCACGACCAGGGTTTTGGCTGATCCAGCGAGTTAACAAACGAGTCTTACCGACTCTTCGGCGCCCATATAAAACCAGTAAACTGGCTTTGGGAGAGTTCCATAACCGCTCAAGCAACTCTAGCTCACCATCACGTCCATAAAAGATAGCTTTATTCATCATATTCACCGAAAGTATAATACTTATGGTGAATAATAATAGGTTATAAACAAAACGTCAAGGTTTAGGCACGATCAAATGTTTGGGAGTGTTGTATTAACACAGCAATTATAGCACAAATTGTGTGAATGGATCCCCTATCGATCCTTAAAATTTCAGTCTCTCAAATATAAGGATGAGATACACGTAACAAAACGTAATTAGCAGGGCTTCAGGTTATCGTATGCGGAGAAAGCAATACTTCAAAATACTATTTTCCGATATGGAGTAACCGTTTGGCTTATGTTGGTCATCACATTCAACCCGATTTGTTTCGGTCTGGTAAAGGGTTATCCCGCAATGACGATACGACTGTTGGCATCAAAGCACCATCCGACTTTGTTATGCGTTCTTAAGAAGATATACCAGCAAGGCAAAACAACCACCATGTCAAAAAGGCGGTTCGTCCAGGTTGCTTTTCTCCTTGTTAGAGTTATCTAACTTCTTCTTTGTTGAGGAAGGCAAATAATTTTGACGGCTGACAACAGGGACACCAGTTTTAGCTTCTAATTCACGGCGAGCATTCCCAGCTACTTCTCCTCCGGTGCGAGCAGCCACTTGATTCTGTTCAAACCCTTGAGCATCACTCCTTCGGGTTATTTCGGTTGTGGAGGCTTCCCCTAACATGGTGAATACCAGTTCGAGTGGTGTCATGTGGTCTCGCAGGTTTTCCTTTTTTAACCCTTTGCGGTTTTTATGCTCGTTAGGCGTAACATCAAACGTATGAACCGAGATAACCGAAGTCAAAACCCCATATTCTTTACCGGGACTTACTCCCCGTTGTTGCCACTCATCTGTCAACTGGTTTCTGACTACGATGGATTGGAGCCGTTTTTCAATCCAGTCCTCATCATACCCCTTCGCCCGGTATAGTTCTTTCATCCGCTCCACAGCTAATTCTGGGTTTTCTACTTCCTCAATACGTTCATAACCCACCTGCGCTAACCACCGTTTGAATGGCTCTGCCTTTGGGGATGGAATAGACTGAATGATACGTAACAACGTTTCCATGTCAGCTACATCGGTTAAACGCATCTTTCCATCTTGGGCTACCATTTTCAACTGTCCGATTTTTTCGGACACTTCAACATAACCTTCTTCAACCAGCTTTTTCTTTAAGTCAGCCCAGTACTTCCTGGGGCGAGCTGAGTCCGTTAAAACATCTACAACATCTACTACCGCAAAGTACCACTTTTGCTCCTCTTCGTTCCAGTAAGAACGAATTTGTTTTGATTCAAACAGTTGGACATTACCCATAACTCACCTCGGTTGTTTTAGTTTCTTGGTCACCACCACTTCTTCAAACTCCGGCCGCTCCCCTTCTTCTAGGGATTGAATGCCACGGTAAAAACAGTACCGCTGTAAATCTTGTTGCGTCACACCTAATTTGGCAGCCCACTCTTTCAACAGGTCTAGAAGTTCAAAGGAGACTCGTGTTGTCAGCTGGTATTGAGTACCGTGCATAGCACTTTGCCCCGTGCCAGTCGCCTGGTAGACTTCTCGGCGCGAGACAACGAGAGGAGCATCAAATTTGTCTTTTTTCGATTTCGACCGGGGTGCCTCTTTCTTTTCGAGTGTCGGTTGTAGGGTGGAAAAGGGGTCGTCAAATGACATAGTATCATCCTATTTGGTGGTGTAAATACGCTCAACTAAATCCTGGTAAGCCAGAGCAGCCAATGAGTCAGGGAAATATTCTAAGATAGTCAATCCACCGCTGGCTGGAGCTTCAGCCACTTTCACTGTATTAGGGATTGGTTGGGTAACAATTTGTTTCCCATAGGTCTTGTTGATGTGATCCATCATACTCTTGGTTAAGTTGTGATTGGAATTGACGAAAGTCGGTACAACGGCCGTAATTTTGATGTCAATCCCCTCTGCCTGATCTTGTAGAATATTGGCCGTGTGTCGCCCAGTAGCACTGGCTCCATGAAAGTCTACTTTAACCGGGACAATAGCATAGTCGGCAAACTGATGCACTGCCTGTTGTAACATATCTAGCGTTGGGGGGCAATCCACAATGATGTAGGCAAAAGCCTGTTTGGTTAAGCCTAGTTTTTCATCCAGAACATTAACTAGATGCCGTTCATCTCCCCCCCGCCGGGTACGCATGGAGCGGGCCGCCAGCAGAGCAAATTCGGTGAGAATATCTTCTTTGGCATCGCTCAACTTGTCGGTGGCTGGTAAGACATAGAGATTCGGGCGAGCGGGACCCCCTTCCCTACTGCGATCTGCTGATATGACATTGGCGCGTAATATCTCCACCCCACCATCACCAAGTAGTACCTTGCTAACACAACGGCCGTTTGGATTTAATCCCAATCCGCGAGCAGCATCCCCTTGCGGGTCCATATCAATGACTAACACATTTCCCCCACCATTCGTTTGTAGCTTCCTAGCCAGCCCCACTGCTAATGTCAATGTGGTAGTAGTTTTACCGACTCCCCCTTTGCGATTTTCAACTGTAAATACTTTTGCAGTCATATTCTTGCCTCATTTGTGTACCATCGTGTACCAATAAATGTTATATCGTGTACCATTTTACACAATGGTACACAAAAAACAAGTATTTGCATAATCCCTCCAAAGCCGCAGAAATTTCAAATGGATTTTTTCCCAGCGGGCTTTGTACGCGATGAAAACATGCACTATTACACACGGCCGTTTCTGCAAAAGTGTCATGATAGTAGTGGGGTAGGGGGTGCAAAATCCGATTCCTGAAACAAAACGGCCGAATTGCCCAATCCTCAATTCTGCCGTTTAAGATCACCCTGGTGCTACAACCGTGTGTACAGATGGAGTGAGTTGGATATAAAAACGGCCGTCTTCTTCAATCACCCCCTCAATCTCTACCACTAATTTATTCTCCACTACATCGAACATCACCCGACCGCCTTCTTCGTCAAAGTCCAGCATGGCCTGGATGATGATCTCCAACCGATTCTGCAATCCGATGGTTTGTTTCTTGCTCATGTTGTCTCCTTCGGTATCGTCTACGGTTACGCCGATATTGCTGTAACCGGCTTTTATTATTCAAGGTATCAATTCGGCCGCCATAGGCACTATGCCGCTTGCCAGTTTTATCTTGCCAACGCCATCGCCAGTACAGCCCTTCGGTTTTATCTTTCAACGAAACGGCTTTGATCTCAATCCGTTTGTTTGTTTGAACCGGGCGGATAGGTTTTCTGTCTGGTACACCACCTACGACCGTTGGTGGTTTATTGGTGGCATACCTC
>CAZPEJ010000386.1:0-5334 GCA_964585465.1 uncultured Ardenticatenaceae bacterium | reverse complement strand
CCCATGATGGCATTTATGGATAACAACAAAATGATTTACGCAAAAAAGCGACACACTGAGGCATAGCATAGCCGAAAAGTACTATCAAACGCAAGTGGTTTCCTTAAAAATTTCTAAATTCCTTGTGATAGCATAATGAGAAAACCGTAAGAAGGTTACAATTAGCAGCGATGGTGAAACGTATTTTTATTTTTGTACTGGTTTTGTTTCTGGCAACAGCCTGTCAATCATTCCCTGAAACCCCTGTTGTGACGAGTACATCCGTTCCCGCAACGGCCGTTCTCCCGACTGCCACACTGCCTGCCACCCAACCCCCAGCCACAGACACCCCCCTGCCCGACACTCCTACCCCGGCCCCCACCGTCACATTGATACCCGACGACGACCTCTCTTTGTCTGCCCAGCACATTTTCCTTTACCCCATTCCCACCATTTATGCTGGCGATCAGGTGACGTTCCAGGTATTGGCCCATGTGCCGGAGAATGTGACCCCTGAACAGGTGACTGTACACATTTGGGTGGATGACCACCTGATTGTCAACGGCTCGCTGGGTGGGCGTAACCTGGCGGGGGATGCGACCGGTCTGTTTGAATGGGCCTGGGATACCACCGGGTTGGTGGGGGAACATCAGGTACAGGTGGTATTGGATCTGGGTGATTTGATTGTGGTGGGGGATGAGAACAGCGAAAATAATCGGGTGACGGTAACGGCCGTTGTGAACAGCTCCACCAGCCTGAATGCCAGAGAAGCCAATGCCACCTGGGTATCAGCCGAGGGAGTCTATTGTGTCATTCATGCGGTCACAGGAACGGCCGCTTACCGCGACTTAGCCAGCCTGGTGGCCGAGGCGGATGCCGCCATCCAACAAGCTGCCCACATGTTGGGCGAGCCGCCACAACGTAAAATAGATTTTTATATGATAGACCGGGTGATTGGGCAGGGCGGGTATGCAGGCTCCACCATCGTCGTCTCTTACCCAGATCGGCAATACTCCGGTGGCACATTGCAGCAGGTTCTCATTCACGAAGCCACCCACATTTTAGATCGACAATTTGCCCCACAGCGTATCACCTTTTTGGCCGAGGGGTTGGCGGTGTGGGCCAGTGGGGGGCATTACAAACCAGAAGATTTACCGTTGCGAATGGCGGCGTTGGTGAAAATCGGCCGTTATCTGCCCCTGCCCGAACTCATCAACAACTTTTACCCTGTACAACATGAAATAGGTTATTTAGAAACGGCCGGTTTCACCCAATACCTGATAGATCAATACGGTTGGTCCCGCTTTCGCATCTTTTACAGCGAAGTCACTCCAGACGATGGCCTGACCCCGGCCGAAGCCATAGATGTCAACCTGCAACGACACTACAACAGCACCCTGTCACAGATGGAAGCAGCCTGGTTAAACCACTTATCCACCTTAAACCTGACAGATTCCCACATCGTAGACCTGGAAACAACCATCCGCTACTACGACATCATGCGGCAATACCAGATTGCCTATGACCCAACCGCCTACTTTTTAACCGCCTGGTTGCCCTATCCGCAAGATGTGGTGGAACAGGGAAATACGGCCGATTTAACCCGCCACCCCCAAGATACCCTCAACATCACCCTGGAAGTCATGTTACAAACGGCCGATATAGCCCTGCGAAGCGGTGATTACCAGCACGCCAATATCCTGTTGGACAGCATCAGTCGCGTGTTGCAAAACGATGGCGTATTTATTGACCCGCTGGCCCTGAGTTACCTGAAAATCGTCAACATCGCCGCCGACGAAGGATACGAAGCCCAAAGAGTCACCGTAAACGGCACCCAGGCCATCACCCTGGCCACCAAAACCAACTCAACCACCCTGACACAATTGACCTTCACCCTCTTAGGGCAGGATTGGGTCTTATCAAATTAAAGGCCATTACCCATTGTTAAACAACGGATGCCTTGAACCTGGTTTTATGTTACAATGCGTTCATTCGTTTCTTACAAATTTGTAACTATGCAGTTTCCCTGGAGACGCACGCTGAATAGTTACTTGCAAGGATTAACACAGGGGTTTCATTATGATAGAAGTCGTAGTTGAAAGCATCCGTATAAGCCTGGTATCACAACAACGAATTGTGATGCTGCGAGAGTTAGATAACGAACGTCAACTGCCTATCTGGATTGGCCCTTTTGAGGCTGATGCCATTACCATCGAGTTGCAAGATGTAAAAGTGGCCCGCCCGGTGACACATGATTTGCTCAAGACAGTCATCAGTGAATTGGGAGGCAAAGTATCCCATGTGTTAATTCGCGCCCTGACGGATAGTGTTTTTTATGCCAGTTTGTTTGTGGATGTTAAGGGAGATTTGCACGAAATTGATTGTCGCTCCTCTGATGCCATTGCCCTGGCCGTGCGTGTAAAAGTGCCTATTTTTGTCAACCCAGAAGTGATGGACGAGGCGGGTATTTTGCCAGAGCCAGATATTCAGGAACCAGAACCAGAAATGGGTGAAAAAGAGGCTGAAGGAGAAGAAAAACTGGATGCCTTTGCTGATTTTGTAGATTCACTCGACTTCGACGATTTCGATAAAGCTTGAGTTTAGACAACCCGTTTGTTTTTTCCCTGAAACGTGAAACGTGAAGCAGCTATTGACGTTTCACGTTTTCTGTTTTACACCCCATGAGTACGATTGAACGTCTGCCCCCGCATAGTGTAGAAGCCGAAGAGGCTGTGCTTGGTTCGTTGCTGATTGACCCGGATGCCATTTTTGAGGTGGCCGGGTTTTTGCGCCCAGAGGCTTTTTATCGTCAATCCAATCGTTGGATTTATGAGGCGATTCTCAATCTCTATGATCGGCGTGACCCGCTGGATTTTATCACGCTGACAGAAGAGTTACGTCACCAGGAACGGTTAAATGAGATAGGTGGGGAGGCGTATGTTATTGGGTTGATCAATGCGGTGCCGACATCTGTGAATGCTCAGCATTACGGCCGTTTAGTGGAAGCTGCCTCCCTGCGCCGCAAAATGATTGGAGCAGCCAGCACCATTGCCAACCTGGCCTATGACGAAGCCGAAGACATCAATGTGGTCATTGACCGGGCGGAACAAGCTCTGTTTAGCATTAGCGAGGAGCGCACCACCCGCGATTTAGTGCCCATCAAACAGATTGCCCGTGAATACCTGGAGCGTATTGAGCAGCTTCAGCAGCGTGGCGACGATATTATTGGGGTTCCCACCGGTTTTACCGACCTGGACAGGTTGCTGGGTGGTTTGAATAAGTCTGATCTGGTCATTATTGCCGCCCGGCCGGGGATGGGGAAAACCTCTTTACAAAACGCAATTGCTCTGACGGCCGCTTTGAAACACGGAAAACGGATTGCTATTTTTAATCTGGAGATGTCGGGAGAACAACTGTTGCAACGGATGATTGCCGCCGAAACCCGCATAGATTCACAACGGTTACGGCGGGGGCAATTGGCGGATAGTGAGTGGCCGATTTTTTATGAAGCAGTCGGCCGTTTATCAGAGTCTCGCATTTTTATTGATGATACCCCTTCCGTTTCACCGAACCAGCTACGTACCAAATGCCGTCGCCTTTATGCGGAACACGGGCTTGACCTGGTAATGATTGATTATTTACAGTTGATGCAGGCGGAATACACCACCAACAATCGGGTGCAGGAGATTAGTGAAATTTCACGCGGGTTAAAGATGTTGGCCCGCGAGTTGGATGTGCCGGTGGTGGCGGCCGCCCAGTTGAGCCGGGCCGTGGAGCAGAGGCAAGATAAACGGCCGTTGCTCTCCGACCTGCGCGATTCTGGCAGCATTGAACAAGATTCAGACATCGTGATGTTTATTTACCGCGATGAATATTACAACCCGGAGGGCACAGAACGGCCGAATATCGCCGAAATCAACATCGCCAAACACCGCAACGGCCCCACCGGCACCATAGACCTCTTCTGGCACAGCAAACTGGCTACCTTTAAGAACCTGCAACGGCAGGAAATAAATCTGTAGAGAAAATGCAACGCCGATAAACGCAGATCAGGCGGATCAACGCGGACTTGTGATAAGTTATAAAAGCTCAACAAGAAGATGAAAACGCAACAACTCATTGAAAGAGCAAAATTGATACCTCTTTTCCCGCGCAAACCCGTTAGACCCGCGAAAATTCACGTTCTATTCAAAAAGACCCATGAAAGGTTTTCCTGGTTTTCCCGATGGTAAACTGCGGCTGACGCAGGTTCCCAACCTCTTTTTTAGCGACCTGTTGCCCATTGTGGACAACCTGGCCGAGCTAAAGGTAACACTTTACGCGTTTTGGGCCATGGGGCAGAAAGAGGGAAAGGTACGTTACCTGCGCCTGACCGATTTCCTCAATGACCCAGAATTTGTCAAAGGGTTAGGCCCTACGCTAGAGCAGGCCACCAATGCTTTGGAAGATGGAATTGAACGGGCGGTGGCACGAGGGACTTTTTTGCATGTCAATGTGGAAAGCGCAGATGGCAAGATGGATTTGTATTTTTTGAACACAGAGAAGGGGAGAACGGCCGTTGATGGGATTACCAAAGGAGAGTGGCGACCGAACCCCGACCAGGACGAACCCATTACCTTGTTGGTAGAACGGCCGAATATCTTCATCCTCTACGAACAAAACATCGGCCCCCTCACCCCCATGATTGCCGACGAACTGCGCGACGCAGAACGCACCTACCCCATGCGCTGGATTCAAGAAGCCATCCAGCTAGCTGTTGAAAACAACGCCCGTAAATGGCGTTACGTTGCCACCATTCTGGAACGCTGGCGGCAAGAAGGAAGACAAGATGGAATCGGCCGACGAGATACTCAAAAAGATGTCCGTCCCCAAATCCCCGACGAACTCAAAGACATTATCAAACGGTAAACCTGGCGAAACAATGGGCCTGGGCCAACCCAACTGCCCCCACTGCGATGGTTTGGGATATGTCATCCCCGATGTTCCCCCGGCCCACCCTGGTTTTGGCAAAGCCGTTATTTGTGCTTGCCGTGCCGCCGAACAAGAAACAAAACGGATGAACAGCTTGCTCCACCTCAGCCAGTTGGGGCATCTCAAAGATTGCACTTTCGACACCTTTTTGGCCGAAGGGCATGGCCTCTCCCCCACCAAACAGCTAAATTTGAAACTGGCCTTTGACCGTGCCTTTGCCTATGCCCAGAACCCGCAGGGCTGGTTGGTGCTAAAAGGAGGGTACGGCTGCGGTAAAACCCATCTGGCGGCTGCCATCGCCAACCACCGTTTGAACATGGGACATACGGCCTTGTTTATCAGCACCCCCGACTTGCTCGACCATTTGCGCGGGGCTTATGCCCC